>DASUDH010000273.1:0-11633 GCA_036275675.1 Solirubrobacteraceae bacterium
TCGAGCTCTGCGGCGAGCAGGCGTGTGCGCGCGGCGATCTCGTCGCGGATGACGCGTACCTGCTCGATCGGAAGGCCCTTCGGATCGGGGAGATCCCAGTCGATGTAGCGCTTGCCGGGGGTGTAGGGACACTCGTCTCCGCAACCCATCGTGACGATCACATCGGCCTGTTCAGCAAGCTCGGTGGTGAGCTTGCGCGGTGTGCGGCTGGAGAGGTCGATGTCGATCTCGCGCATCGCCTCGACGACCTCGGCGTGGAGGCGCTCGGCGGGAGTCGTGCCGGCCGAGAGCGCCGCGTGGCGTCCGCCCGATTCGCGCTCCAGCAGGGCCGCGCTCATCTGGGAACGTCCCGCGTTGTGCAGGCAGACGAACAGCGCGGTGGCCATCAGCTCTGCCCGGCCGTGGCTTGGGCGGGCGGCCGCGGGCCCTCGGCCGCCCACTCGCCCGGCGGCTGCGGGTGCTCAACCGGCGCCTGCGGGTGCTCGCCCCGCACGAGCTGGTAGGCCAGCGCGCCGAGCGGCGCGCCCACGAGCGGTCCCGCGAGATAGATCCAGAAGTCGTGCCACTGACCGCTGACGAGCGCCGGCGCGAACGAGCGCGCGGGATTCATCGAAGCGCCGGTGAGCGGACCGCCGAAGAGCGCGTCGAGGGCTATCGTCGCGCCGATCGCGATGGCAGCGGGCGCCCCGGCGGCGCGCGTGTCGGTGGCGACGCTGAGGATGACGAGCATCAGCAGACCGCTCATCACCACCTCGACGATGAACGCCCGTCCCGCGGCGATCGTGGGCAGCGTCGCGCCGAGGTTGGCGGGCTGGGTCGGCCAGACGACCCACAGCAGCAGAGCGGCGGCGAGGGCGCCGACGAGCTGGGCCGCGATGTAGGAGACAGCGTCGCGTGCGGGCAGATGGCGGGTGAGCAGGAAGCTGGTGGTGACCGCCGGGTTGAAATGGGCGCCCGAGATGTGCCCGAAGGCCGCGATGCCGGCGAGGACCACGAGGCCGAAGACGAGGCTGACGCCAACGCCTCCGAGCGAACCGGGGTGCTCGACGTTCGTGACGATCGCTCCGCAGCCGGCGAACACGAGCGCGAACGCGCCGAGCGCCTCGGCGCCCGCCCGCTGGCTGAGCGAGGGCTGCGCTATGCGAGCCACGAGGAGAGCGCCTGGAGCATGTCGGGGAGCAGATTATTGCGATCGCGCGCGGCGAGCGTTGTCGGCGCTCACTTCAACAAGCGCGACAGACGCCGGTCCTTGAGGGTGCGACCACCGGTTTGGCAGGACGGGCAGTAGGCGATCACGTAGTCCTCGAAATGGACGGCCTGCAGCGTGACGGCGCAGCGCGGGCACGGCTCGCCCTCGTGGCGGTGCACCTGAAGCGGCATCGGCAACTTGTCGGGGATCGGCAGGGTGACAGTGTGCTCGTAGTGCGCGATCGCTCCGCCGAGCGTGCTCACGATCGCCTGCGCCAGCGCAGTGGTCTCCCGCTCGCTCAGGTCGCCGGCGCGCTTGAACGGCGAGATCCTCGCCTCCCACAAGATCTCGTCCACCCACGAGCGGCCGATGCCGGCGAGCACGCGCTGGTCACGCAGCGCCGTGTGGAGCGGGCGCGGCGCGTCGAGCAGGTCCGCAAGCGGCGGCGGGCTCGGCCATGCTTCGGGCCCGAGCGTCGCGATCGACTCGTCCTGCTCGAGCTCGTCGCGGCGCAGCAGCTTCACCCAGGCAGCCTGCTTGGACCCGAACTCGCGCAGGCGCAACTCGGCTTCCCGCGGAGCGCCCGCTGGCCGCGCGTCCTCGCCGCCGGTCCCGTCATCTCGCGAAGCGCCGCCGGAAGAGCTCTCCTGTGCGGCACGCCCCTTCCCCCCGTCGAGAAGCACCCGCACGAGCAGGCGCGAGGTCCTGTCCCGTGGCCCGGCTCGACGCTCGTACAGCTGCAGGCGTCCCGCCGACATAAGGTGGATCAGCAGGACGAGACCGCCGGACACCTCGACGAGCAGGTGCTTGCCGCACCGTCCCACGCGCTCGATCGTGCGTCCCTCCAGAGCCGACAGCGGCGGGTCGAACGTCCGCATCACCTTCACCCCGGGGGCTAGCGCCGAGACGATCTCCGCGTCGCGCAACACCTCGTCGAGCCGGCGCGCTGTTATCTCGACCTCGGGCAGCTCCGGCATCGCCCCATCGTAGGACGATGCCGGAAGCAGTCAAAGCGCTGGGACGTCAGACCTCGGAAGACGGAGCAAGCCACGCCGGGGGGTCACGAGGCGCCGATCGGCGGACCCGTGTAAGCCGCGCCAGCCGGGCTGCGCCAGCTCACGCGCCAATGAGCGCCTTGCATCGAGGAGCGCAACGTCCAGTAGCCGCTCGCGTCGGTCTGCACGACCTTCAGCGTCCGATAGCTTTTCGACCCCCTCGGCTGGACCAACACCCGCAGCTTCGTGACGCCTTCGGCGGGACGCACGAGCCCCCACAGCGAGAGACTGTGTCCCTGCCTCGATACGACGAGCGGCACCGGGAAGCCGAAGTAGAGCGGCTTGCGCGTCCCGCTCACCGTCTCGAGGCCCGTCTGGAAACCGATGAAGCCGCCGTGCACGCTAGACCCCGGGCGCCCGCCGAGCCGGTCGTCGCGCAGCAGGTACTGCGAGAAGGCAACCACGCGCGCGTTCGACCAGGCGATCTTCTCGGAGATAGCGTCGTATTCGGCCTGCTTTGACAGCGACACGCCGAGCACGTTCGGTGTGCTCTGGATCCCGAACTCGGTCAGGTAGATCGGGATTTGGGCCGGGATCGCGTGTGCCCTGGCCGCCCTGTCGAGAGCCGTGGACAGACGCGAGAGCACACCGATCGTCACATCGTCGCCTTCGGGCGGATGGTAGGAGGGTCCCGCACCGTTCGTGTAGGCGTGGTGGGCATAGCCGTACGCCTGCAGCATCCCGCACGTGCCGGCCTTGTGGTAATGGGCGTTCAGGCAGAGCGCTTCGCGCAGGAACGCCAGTGGGGCGACATCGTGCAACAAGCCCCTTTCCTTGATTTCCCTGCGGCTCAGCCTGTCCGAGCCGGTCGGCGCGGTTTCGCCCATCAGCACCTTCGGACTGGCGATCCCAGCGACCCGCAATCCTTGATAGCCCGCCTGGAACAGCCCTCGGTAGGCGCGCGGCGAAGCGGGCGTGCCGTTCGAGGTGAACTGGGGCAGCAGGAACGCCGGATGGTTCGGCTCGTTCCAAATGGCATAAAGCGACACCTCAGAGCCATAGTGACGGCCGACGGCGGTCATGAATTCCTCGAACTGCTTGTCGTCAGGGCGCGTGACGAAGTCTTTGTGACCGGCCGTCGCCCACCTCGGGACCGGGGACGTAACAGTCAGCAGCATCTGCCATTTCAAGCGCTGGGCTTCCGCGAGCAGCGCGTCATACCCGCCCCAGTGATAGCTCGCGGGATTGGTAGCGTCGAAGTTGGGACGTTTCCTGCCGTTGGCGCCGGGGACCACGCTGCGCCAGTAGAGCTCCACGCGCAGCGCTTTCACGCCAAGCGACTGCAGTTGGGCGAGCGCCTTGGAGCGGGCCGCCGAGCTCACGTTGACCAGGTCGCGCGGCGCCTCGAAGAACAGCGCCTGCGTGTGCGACGCGCTCGCCGGAGCGGCGCCCACGGCGCCGACCCCAAACGCAGCGCATGCGAGCACGACCATCGAGAGCGGTCGAATCCTGAGGGGGATGAGTGCATTGATGTCGGGCATTGGGGGCTTAAGACACGTTGGCGTGGAGGATGTTGCGGTGCGGGCAACTGCTTTCCGGCACAGCCGACTCGTAGCGGCCCGAAGGCTCGCGGCCCTCGTGCTCGAATCGACGTCTTGGCCGTAGCGCAGGCGGCTCGGCGTTCGGTGTAGCGTGCGAGCCGATGAGTGCAGCAGTCGCACCGGACGACATTGTCCCAAGCCACGCCGACGTCGAGCCCGGCGGGCGTCCCCCGCTGCTCGTGCTCCAGCCGTTGCAGCGCTTCCTCGACGAGCACGAGCTCGGCGCCGGCGAGATCAGGGCGCAGCCGATCGGCGAGGGCCACTCGAACGTGACCTACCTGATCGAGCGCGACAGCGGGCCAGAGCTCGTGCTGCGCCGTCCCCCGCGTCCGCCGCTCCCGCCGAGCGCCCACGACGTGCTGCGCGAGGCACACCTGCTCGGAGCCCTCCAGAGCACTCCCGCGCGTGTGCCCAGGGTGCTCGCCGTGTGCGACCGCGACGAGCTGATCGGCTGCCCCTTCTACGTGATGGAGCGAGTCGAGGGCGAGGTGATCGTCTCGCAAACGCCCGCGGCGCTCGATACGCCCGAGCAGCGCAGGCAGATCGGCGAGCAGCTGGTCGACACGCTCGTAGAGATCCACGCGGTCGACTGGCAGGCGGCGAGCTTGGAGGGCTTCGGCAAGCCCACCGGCTACCTGGAGCGCCAGCTGCGGCGCTTTGGCGGGCTGTGGGAGCTCAACAAGACGCGTGAGATCCCCGCGGTCGAGCGCGTCGGCGCGTGGTTGTCAGAGCACATGCCGGAGTCTGGCGCCGCCACGATCGTGCACGGCGACTATCGCCTCGGCAACACGATGTTCGCCACGCAAGCCCCCGCCCGGCTCGTGGCGGTGTTCGACTGGGAGATGGCCACGATCGGCGACCCGCTCGCAGACGTCGGCTACCTGTGCATGTCCTGGACCGAGGCGTCCGACCCCGAAGGCGGATTGCGCGAGCATCTCGGCCGGGTCACCCGCGCCGAGGGGTTCCCCACGCGCGCGGAGCTGATAGCCCACTACGAGGAGCGCTCGGGACGCTCGATGAGAGAGCTGCGCTGGTACACCACGCTCGCGCTGTGGAAGTCGGTGGTGTTTATGGAGGGCAACTACAAGCGCGCGGTCGCGGGAACGACCGACGACCCATATCTGAAGCAGTTCGGCGACGGTGTGCTCGAGCTCGCCCGCCAGGCCGAGGAGGCGGCGCTCGGTGGCTAAGCAGGTAGGCGACCTGGCAGACGTGGCCGAGCGCGCGCCCGCGCAGGCGCCTTCACCCGCGCGCGTGGGGCAGCACGGCAGTACATACGACGCACGGCCCCCTCGCGCGCCTGCACGCGCGCCCGCGTGCACGCACGGGGCACCCACAACAGAGGCAATACACAACAGCCGCGCCGGTCTGCTGATCGATTGGGGCGGCGTGCTGACCACCAATCTGTTCACCTCCTTCCACGAGTACTGCATCCGCATGGAGATCGACCCGGACGCGCTCGGCAAGCGCTTCAGCGCCGATCCCGAATTTCGTGAGCTGTTGATCGCGCTCGAGAAGGGCGCCATGCGCGAGCCCGACTTCGAGCAGCGCTTCGCCGCGATCCTCGGGGTGGCGCCCGACGGCTTGATCGACGGCCTCTTCGCCGGCGTGCGGCCCGACACGGCGATGATCGAGGCGGTGCGCGCGGCTCGCGAGGCGGGCATCCGCACGGCGCTTGTGTCGAACTCGTGGGGCGTCCAGCGCTACCCCCATGACCTGTTCGCCGAGATCTTCGACGGCGTGGTGATCTCGGCCGAAGAGGGCACGCGCAAGCCGGCGCGGCGCATGTACGAGCTCGGCGCCGAGCGAGCTGGCGTGGCCGTCGAGCTGTGCGTGTTCGTGGATGACCTGCCCTTCAACCTCACCCCGGCGCAGGAGCTAGGGATGGCGACCGTGCATCACACGAGCGCCGACACCACCATCCCGGAGCTCGAAGCGCTGCTGGGCGTTCCGCTAGGCGGCTAATCCCTCTTTCCGCGGCCGTACATGAAGCCGAAGAGCCGCGAGATCATGCGCGTGGTGCGGGCCTTGTAGGGGAACATGTGCAGCTCGCGCTTGAGCGCAAGGCGGGGGGTTACGACGATCGCCTGCTGGGAGCAGTACTTGCGGATGCCGCCCGCAGCGTGCCGGGAACCGAGGCCGGACGCCTTCGCGCCGCCCATCGGCAGCTCGAGCGCCGTGTAGTTGACGAGCGCGTCGTTGACGTTCGCCGCGCCCACCTCGAGGCGCCGCGCGATCGCCTCGCCGCGCTCGGCGTCGCGCGTGAACACGGACGCCCCGAGCCCGTAGGGCGACTCGTTGGCCAGGCGCAGGGCCTCCTCGGCGTCCCCCACCTTCATGATCGGCAGGGTCGGGCCGAACGTCTCCTCGGTCATCACCTTCATCGTGTGGTCCACGTCGACGAGCACCGTCGGCTCGTAGAAGCGCCCGCCCACGTTCTCCACGGCTTTGCCTCCCACAAGCACGCGCGCGCCCTTGGAGACCGCGTCGCTCACGTGCTCTGAGATCGTGTCGAGCTGGGGTGGGAACGTGATCGCGCCCACGTCCACCGAGCCGGGGCCGTGCGGCGCGCCTACGCGCAGCGCGCGCACCTTGTCGGTGACCTTGGCCACGAACTCGTCGTACACCGGCGCCTCGACGTAGGCGCGCTCGATCGAGATGCACGTCTGGCCGGCGTTCTGCATCGAGTAGTAGACGGCCAGGTTCGCCGCGCGCTCGAGGTCGGCGTCGGAGAGCACGATCATGGGGTCCTTGCCGCCGAGCTCCAGCGAGCACGGGATCAGGCGCCCGGCGGCCGCCTCGGCGACCTTGCGCCCGGTGCGGGTAGAGCCGGTGAACATGATCATGTCGACTTGCTCGATCAAGGCCGCGCCCGTGCCGCCGCGGCCGGTGGCGACTTGGAAGACACCGTCGGGCAAGCCACACTCGCGCAGCCCTTCGGCCAGGAGCAGCGACGTCAGTGGCGTCACCTCGCTCGGCTTGAGGATCACACTGTTGCCGGCCGCCAAGGCGGGGATGCAGTCGCCGAAGGAGTTGGTGAGCGGGTAGTTCCACGGCCCGATCACACCGACCAGCCCGAGCGGGCGGTAGCGCAGGATAAGCTTCTTGCCCTTGAGCAGGACCTGCGCCGATTTGACGCGCTCGTCCGCGAGGTATTTCGGCGCCTCCTTGGCCCAGAAGCCGAACGCGTTCGCGGCATACGCGATCTCGGCGAACTCGGCGTCCTCGTAGGTCTTGCCGGTCTCCGAGGTGATCGTCTCGATCACGCGCTCGGCGTTGTCGATCAGCCACTTCTGCGCGCGCAACAGGATGCGCCCGCGCGCCTCGAAGCCGAACGCCTCCCAGTTGGGCTGGGCGGCGCGCCCACGGACAGCTATCTCCGCGACCGCTGCGGCGTCCAGGGCGGGGACGGTGGCAACGATCTGACCTGTCGCGGGGTTCTCGACAGGGATGTCCGCGCCGGGCGGCGCCGCTCCATTGCCGGTGTGGCCTGCGCGCTGCTCAACGGTCGCCATATCGATGTCTCCCTGCCTCGTTTCGCTCTTGGCAAAGAAGGCTACACCCGATTGGCCGGCCGGCCAACTGTGGGTTCGTCTTTCCGATCGACGCATGCGCCGATCGGCGGCACCGCACATGTACCGGCCGGGACCACCGATCGAAGATCGACGGGATCTCCGATCGGCGCGTGCGGCGCGGTCTATGACAACTCGGTTATGACTCGGTCTGCGAGAGCTCGATCGAAGCGATCCCGATCGGCTCGAGCGGTTTGTCCCCGTCGTCGGTAGGGACGCCCTCGAGAGAGTCGACAACGTCCATGCCGCTTTGAACCTGGCCGAAGACGGTGTGCTTGCCGTCGAGCCACGGGCAGGCCTTGGCGGTGACGATGAAGAACTGCGAGCCGTTCGTGTTGGGACCGGCGTTGGCCATCGCGAGCGCTCCGCGCACGACCTTGTGCGAGTTGATCTCGTCCTCGAACGTGTACCCGGGACCGCCTGTGCCAGTCCCCTGCGGACAGCCGCCCTGGATCATGAAGTCGCCGATCACCCGGTGGAAGCTGAGCCCATCGTAGAAGCCCTCGGAGGAGAGCTTGCGGAAGTTGGCGACCGTCTTGGGGGCGTCCTCGTCGAACAGCTCGAAGACGATCGTGCCCTCGGTGGTTTGCATCGTCGCGGTTGACATCGCTCTACCCTACCCGTTCGAGCCGCAGGCGCCTGCCGCGCAGCTCGCGCCCGTCCAGCGCCTCGATCACGCGCTCGGCCTCGGCGGACGGGACCGACAGGAACGAGAAGCGCTCGAGCACGCTCACGTCGTGCACCGCCTCGCCGTCGAGGCCGGTGGCGGAGGTGACCGCCGCGACGATGTCGGCCACGCGCAGTCCGGCAGCGCGGCCCCCGCCGAGCACGAGCTTGACCGAAGGTTCGGAGCCGTCGCGCCCGATGTGCGGCTTGGAGTGCCTGCGCGGGCGCTCCTTCACTGGCGTCGGCGGCGCCTCGGCGTCCTGGGTCCAGGCGGCGATCTGCGTGCCGATGTGGCGCTCGATCGCCTCGAGCTCGCGCTTCTGGCGCGCCTCCACGAACGTGATCGCCCGGCCGGAGCGCCCGACCCGCCCGGTGCGCCCGATGCGATGCACGTAGGTGTCCGGGCTCGTGGGCACGTCGTAGTTGACGACGTGGGTGACGGTCGAGATGTCGAGGCCGCGGGCGGCCACGTCGGTGGCCACGAGGATCGGCACGCGTCCGCCCTTGAAGGCGAGCATGACGCCGTCGCGCGACCCCTGGGACATGTCGCCGTGCAGCGCCCTCGCGTTCATGCCGCCGTCGCGCAGGGTGCGGTAGAGCTGGTCGCAGCGGATCTTGGTGCGTACGAACACGATCGCCTGCAGACCCACGGCTTCGCTGCGGGTGCCCCACTCGGCGCGCAGCACCTCCACGAGACGCCCGGCCTTGTCCCTCGTCTCGACGGGGAGCTGGAACTGCGCGACCGTGTCGATCGTGAGCGTCGCCGCCTCGACCTGGACGATCTTTGGGTCGTACATGTAGCTGTCCGCGAGCTTGCGAATCGGCGGTGGCATCGTCGCCGAGAAGAGCGCCGTCTGGCGCCCGCTGGGGGTCATCGAGAGGATCCGCTCGACGTCCTCCAGGAAACCGAGGTCGAGCATCTCATCGGCCTCGTCGAGCACGACGAAGCGGCAGTCGTGCAGCACGATCGAGTGGCGCGAGATCAGGTCGAGCACGCGCCCCACGGTCCCCACCACGACGTGACCGCCGGCGCGCAGCTGGGCCTGCTGGGCGCGGATCGGGGCGCCGCCGAACACGGCCACCACGTCGACCCCGCTGCGGGCGCCGTAGGCGCGTAGAGCCTGGGTCACCTGGATGCACAGCTCGCGCGTGGGTGTCAGCACGAGCGCTTGGACGGTCTGCTCGGACGGGTCGATGTACTCCATGATGGGCAGCCCGAACGCCGCCGTCTTGCCGGTGCCGGTCTGCGCCTGGCCGATCACGTCGCGCCCTTCAAGCAGCAGCGGGATCGCCTGTTCCTGGATCGGGCTGGGCGACTCGTAGCCCACGTCCCGCAGCGCTTGCAGGGTGTGCTCCGTCAGGCCGAGCTCGGCGAATGTCTTGGTCATGCGCGAGAGGAGCTTACGGACTCGAACCCATCTGGTCGCGGGCGGGCCTGGCGGAGACCTCGTTGGGAGCCTGGGTGGGCCGCCTAGGCAGACGGGTCGAGCAGTAGCTTGCCGGTGGTACGCCGCTCGCGCAGGTCCACGTGCGCGTGGGCGGCCTGCTCCAGCGGATACGTCTTGCCCACGACCGCCCGCAGCTCGCCGCGCCCCGCGCGCGCAAACAGGTCGGCGAGCGCATCCGTGAGCATCGCGGGACGCTCGATGCAGTGGAACAGGTAGAAGCCGACGACCGCGCGCGAGTGGCGCAGCAGCGAGCCGCTGGAGGAGAGGTTGGGTTCCTGCGAGGCGATCCCGCACACGACGAGCCGCCCGAAGTGGGCGAGCGCGCGGTATGAGCGCTCGAAGGTCTCACCGCCGGCCATCTCGAACACTACGTCCAGCTCGCGACCCCCATTGGCCTCGATCAAGCGCTCGGTCAACCCCTCGGGAACGGAGTCGACCGCCGCGTCGGCGCCGAGCTCCAGCGCGAGCCGACGCTTCTCGGGGCTGGAGGCCGTCGCGATCACCCTGCCCGCGCCGAGCGGATGCCCGAGCTGGACGGCGAGCGAGCCGACGCCGCCGGCCGCGGCGTGAACGACGACGCTCTCGCCGTCCGCCACGCGGCCGGCTGTGCGATACAGGTGCCAGGCCGTCAGCCCCTGGATCAGGATCGCGAGCGCGGTGTCGTCGTCGAGGCCGTCGGGGATCGGGAATGTCAACTCGCGCGGGGCCGTGGCGTACTCGGCATAGCCGCCCGATCCCGTCAGGGCGATCACACGCTCCCCGGCCCGCAGGCCACTGCCGGCAGGCGCCGCGGCGAGGATGCCCGCCACCTCGCCGCCGGGCACCAGCGGCAGCGTGGCCTTCTGGACATAAGAATTGGTGCGCGTGTGCGTGTCCGCGAAGTTGACGCCGGCGCGGCTCACGCGGATCAGCGCCTCCCCCGGTCCGGGCTCCGGGATGGGCAGCTCGACGAGCTTCAACACCTCCGGCCCGCCGAATTCGGTGATCTGGATGGCACGCATGCGGCTGAGGCTATAGGACACCCTCGGTCGTCTTTGGGGAAACAAGATCCGCGCGCGCTTCGGATCGCGCCAATGAGGCCGGTTGCCGCGCCAGATGCCGTGAGCGGACTTTTCGGCATCGCCCCAGTGCATCGGCATAGCCCAGCGCGTGTCCGATAGGGTCCTGCGCCGATGCCAATCACAGTGGTCGGATCGATCGCCTATGACGCCGTCAAGACGCCCTTCGGCGAGCGCGAGCGCATGCTCGGCGGCGCCGCCGTGCACTTCGCCCTGGCGGCCTCCTTCTTCGAGGAGGTGCGCGTCGTAGGACCTGTCGGCGAGGACTTCGGCGAGCGCGAGCTCGAGCTGATGCGCAGGCGCGGGGTGGACATCTCGGACGTGGAGCGCGTCGCCGGCGGCAAGACGTTCTTCTGGCGCGGCGAGTACGGCTGGGACCTCAACTCGCGCGAGACGCTCGACACCCAGCTCGGCGTGTTCGAGGGCTTCCAGCCGAAGCTCTCCGAGCGCTCGCGCGCAAGCGAAGTGCTGTTCCTCGCCAACATCCAGCCCGATCTGCAGCGCGAGGTGCGCGACCAGCTCCCCGAGGCGCGCTTCGTGGCGCTCGACTCGATGAACCTGTGGATCGACATCGCGCGCGACGAGCTCGTGCAGGCGATCGAACGGTGCGACTGCCTGATCCTCAACGACGCCGAGCTGCGCCAGCTGACGGGCAAGCCGAACCTCCTGTCGGCCGCCCGCGAGATCTTGTCCTGGAACCCACCGACCCGGTCGGTCGCAGAGGGGGACTCTGCGGCCCACGACACGACCGCCGCCCGGCGCGGACCGAGCGTGATCGTCGCCAAGCAGGGCGAGTACGGCGCGGCGCTCGTAACGAGCGATGGCTTCTTCGCGCTGCCCGCCTATCCGATGGAGAACGTGATCGACCCGACCGGCGCGGGCGACACGTTCGCGGGCGGGTTCGTCGGCTACGTCGACGCGCACCCCGAGGAAGAGCTCGGCGAGGACGTGCTGCGGCGGGCGATGGTCCATGCGACGGTGCTCGCGTCGTTCAACGTCGAGGAGTTCGGCACCGAGCGCCTCGAGCGTCTCACGGGCGAGGAGATCTCAGAGCGGGTCTCGCGGCTCTTCGACCTGACCCGCTTCAGCGTCGTCCCGCTGCCC
>DASUDH010000274.1:0-15738 GCA_036275675.1 Solirubrobacteraceae bacterium
GTTCGGTCATTGAAATATGCTCTCCGGCGATGGTCGATGATCGCGGCTTTGTAGCGCTCGGCTACTTGCGAATCGAGAGTCACGGCGGCGTTCGTGCCAGCGAGATCAGGAATCTGCTGGACGCGATTGAAACTGCCTATCAGGCGGTTGCACGCGTTGAAGTCGCCGCCGAAAGTCTGCTTGAGACGTTTGAGTGGGCGGAACGCTACGGGCCACCGCTTCGCTATTGGTCGCCAGTATGGCTCTCCCAGACACAGTTGCCGAGTTCGCTTGCCGCCGCCGATCCGCTCGTTGTGTCGAGGGTAGAGCTGTCGTCGCCTGGCTTTTGGGAGTTCTTTGGTAGCCGCACACCCCTCGAAGTGCTGCGGAAGTATCTCAATGACCGTCACGAGCGCCGCAAGGACGACGACTACCGATCCGACGCTGAGCGTCGGCGTCTTGACCTCGAAAACGAACGTCTGGCAATCGACAACGCCATGAGCGCGATCAAGGTCGTGGACCGCCTCTACAAGCTAGAGCGGCGACACGGCCCTGAGCTGTACGAGTCTCAAGCCTGGCGCCGCACGATGGGCGCCGAGCTGCGCGAGCCGCTTGAGCAGCTTGCCGACTTTGACTGTCGCGGACTGATAGACGGGGGTAGCGCGCAGACAGGCACTGAGCAGCTTGACGAGCCGACAGGCTGAACGGCTAGACGAGCAGGTAGGTTCAAGCTGCGCGGTCGGCTTGCCGCAATCGCGCGACGGTCAGCGCGTCTGCGGTACGAAACCCGGATGGGTTTCCCGCACGATGCGCGTAGCCCAGGCTGCGCAATCATCAGACGACCCGCTCCACGGCTCTTTCTGGCCGAGGCTTGATGCGCGCATCATCTGGTAGACCGCACGAAAGATGTTTTGCGCAGACGCGCGAGGGCCGCGCGGGTAGAGCGCAAGCTCTTGGCCTACGGTCTGGTTGATCGTGTCAAGCATCATTGGAGCGTACTGTGCTATCCGGTCATGGCGGAGATGGACGCTAGCGTGACTGTGGGACTTCGACGGACTCCGCTGCTTTCGGTTGCGGAGATGCGCCTCGCGCTTGACCACAACAGAGCGGCGCACGGTATCTACGCTTGGTGGCTTATCAACTCGGACGCATTGCCCGGCGTGCCTGCGACGCCGCATCCATCCGAGAACGCCGGGCTTCTATATGTAGGGGTCGGACCGGGGCGCGCAAGCTCGAAACGCAAGCTGCGCGCTCGTTTCCTTGACCACATGGGCGATACGGGACGCTCCACACTTCGACGTGTGCTTGCCTCCCTCCTATATGAGCGCGAAGGGTGGCGTCCTTACTGGACAGACCGACCCCTTCTCAGCGACGGAGACAACGATGCGCTTACGACGTGGCTCACAGAGAACCTACGTGTCCAGTGGGTCCAGGTCGCAGAGCCGTGGGCCATTGAGGAGGGTGTAATCCGCCTAATGCGCCCACCGCTAAACCGTAAGCACAACCAGACTCATGCCTTCTACGCAAAGACCGGCGAGGCACGCAAGCGCTTCCGAGAAGCAGCCAAGAGCAATCGACAATGACCGATACCGGACCGCGTGACGATGGCGTGAAGCACCTAACGACGGAGAACTGGCTTGAGCCTGACGCTATACCCAGCATGTACGTTGAAGTTCATGCGCAAACCGGAGAGCGACGTGCCGCATCCGGCACTGCTTGGGCCGAGCGGTTTCTTGCCGTGACACTCGCGCCATCGGCGCCAATCGAGGTACACGAGATGTGGGAGGTAGCGCAAGGCATCCTCTGCTACGGGTGGTTCTACTATCCGCTCTATGCGATCGGCGAACACCAGCTACGCCGCATCGCCGATGCCGCGATCCTGCACCGCTACCAGCAGGCCGGTGGACCTCCGAATAAGAAGCCGGACCCCGAAGATGGGCAGCCGACGTGGCCTCCGTTCAAGCGACGTGTCGATTGGCTGCTCGCCCAAGGGATCATTCCCGAGCAGAAGCGCGCTCGCTGGGACGTGATCCGCGAACTGCGAAATGAGACGACACACGCGAGCATCCGGCATATCGAGCCGCCTACAGAAAGCCTGCGCGTTCTCGAACTCCTAGCGGATGAGATCAGCACATTGTTCGACTCGTTGCTGCCAGAGCCAGCGCCTAACTGCTCCTCCTAGTAGAAGTATGTCGCTCCGCAAGCCGCAGGCCCACCACCTGAGCCAATCAGCGCCGAGGCAAAGAACGCGCGTCCAGGGCAAGTAGTCCTAGTCGCCGGTGAAATGCGCGACCGTTGGCCCAGGCTCCACCCAATTGTAGTAATAGCCAGGCGTGGGGCCGGTTCCAGTAATCATCTCTCCGCGCACCCATTCACCTACTAGATCACCGTGCTTGAAGATAATCCTATTCTCATCGGCCGTGACGACCGGGTGAGCATCTTGGGCAAGAGCTTGTAGCTCGGCCCACCTGAACGGGGCGCCGATTAGCTCTGGGCGTATCTCATCGTTCGCATCCTCGTATTCGGCCTGCGATGCCTGCTCAGCTTCTGCCGATTCTTGAGCTAGCCGACGCGCTGCATCTTCTTCGGACTCGTCAGGGCGACGGAAAATAAATGGTTTGGACATCGCTATTTACTAAGCCGCTTGTGCTTCATCGCTGCCCTGAGTGATCGCGAGATGTTGACGTGCGCTCGCTTCCAACCTGCGTGCAAAGTCGGCTCCTGTCCAGCCGCCAAAAATCTCAAGCCAGCCTATAACCGCAGCAGCCAGCCGTAGCGACTGTCGGTGGCAGGCATCAGCGTCATTGACATCCCCGTGGCGGAATTGATTACCGTGGTCCCCAAAAACCCAAGACCTCAGATACCGTCGATATCGAGGGTCATCAATCAAAGCACCGAACAAATCCTCAACCTTTTTGGCCTTCCCCTTGGCATTGGTGAATCTATTTCTGGCATCGATAACTCCCTCAGCACGAGCAACTGAGTAAAGGGCTGGTTCGAGACCGTTATAGAACGGAGGATATGCCTTGACGAACTCTTTACGGACTAGCCAGTCAAAGCCTGTTTCAAGGTGCTCCTTAGCGATGTCGCTTAGGAAGGGAGCCGATCGTATCGCCGCCTTTACAGAGTCAACAAACTCGGCGTCGATAAGCACTGGCTCCAATGTCGCGAGCAATGCTGTGTCATCGTCGTGCATCTTTGCCGATTCGTAAATCGGTAGGCCAACGGCCATCGAGAACGAGGCGATCAGGAACAGCACGGGGTGTGGATGGTTCAGGCTCTCAGTCTCAAGGTCCGCCCAATGACGATCGAGCCAACCTATCGCTCGCTCGTACACGTGAACGAGTCCGCCTCGGAAAGCACCTAGTTGGGACGAGTCCATGATGCTCGCCATGCGGCGCTGGTGATCCTGCATCGCCTTCACCGCCGGCAACTCCATGATGCCCGCGACCCAGCGCTGCTGATCCTGGATTGCTTTTAGGACCGATGCGCCCCCAAACTCGACCACTGGTTTCGTTGGATCAACCCTTCGGCGCCTCTCCGAGCCCTCTTGGTCTTTCTTGTCATCGGCCATAGCCCTCTGATTGTATCGGCGCCTTTACCTGCTGATTGGTGCGTTCTTGTGTTTTGAGCGCCCTTGCTGCCAACCGTAGACGCGCTGAGGGATGGGTTGCGCGCCTACAGCCCGAGTCCTGTCTGCCCGAACTTGGACAGACAAAGGGGACGTGATTGCGTATGCGCTGGAACAGCCGTCGCTCCGGTTCGGGGTCGTCGTCGGCGACGGCTTCTCTGCCCCTGGACGAAAGTTCTTGTCGCGCTGAGGAGCCAGCCCGCATTACAGGGGTGATGGCTACTTCTACCGAGTCCGCAGCGATCCCCCGCCCCGCCGGCCTGCCGCTGGTGCGGCGCGATCATGCACGGTGGCTAGTGCGCGCTCCCGGCCAACGCGGCGCGCTGTCGCCCGAGGAGGCCGCGCACGCCTTGAAGGCCAAGCGCGCTGAGTTGCGCCGTCGGCTCGATTACCGGAGGGACGTGGCCGGGATGCCCGAGCATGTCCGCGACGAGCTCGTTGACGAGGCGATCGGCATTGTCGTCATGTCGAGCAGGCCGATCCGCGATGAGCAGCACCTACAGGGCGCGTTCTGGACCGCGATCGGCTACCTACTCATGGCGCACCGCTCGGGCCGGCGAGACTTGCACGTCGGCTCACGTCGGCGCGTCGAGTTCGAGCCCGTTGCCGAAGTGCTCCCCGGCGACGATGACGATGAGCCGTTCGATCTCGTGGCCGCGCGTGAGCGGATTGCCACGGCCGCCGATCTCATGGCGCAGCTCGACCCGTTCGAGCAGCGCGTGATGGCGGTGATGGCCGCGCACGGCCTTGGCGTCAAGCGTGCGGCGAAGGCGATGGGCGAGCCGATCAAGACTGTGCTCGCGGCGCAGCGCAGCGCGCAGCGAAAGCTCGATCACGTCGCGGCGATCACCGCAGCCGGGCGTATGTGCGACTACCGCCAGCCGGCGATCCACGCGCACGCGCAGGGCACCGCCCAGGCCGAGCAGGAGACGGCCGCCAGGGCGCACCTCGCGGCGTGCGCGAGCTGCCGGGCTTCTTACACGACTCTCGTGCGTGAGATGCGTGGCCGCGACTACCAGCGCGCGGCGAGCGCGGCTTTCCTGCCGCCGCCGGTCCTTGCGGTCGAGGTGCATGGTCGGTGGATTGAGCGGCTGATCTCGTTGCTCACGACTGGCCGTGCGCCGAGCGGCACCGCGACGGCCGAGCGCACCGCCGGGCTGCTTGGCGGCGGTGGGCTTGTGAAGGCTGCCGCCGTCACGTCGGCGATTGTGGTCGCTGGTGCCGGCGTTGGCGCCAGGGTCGTGCATACGCTCGAATCGCCCGCGCCCGCCCATCGCCACCACAAGGTCAGCGCGCACTCGACATCGAGCGTGCCTGCCGCGAGCATCGCGCCGACGACCACTATTGCCGGGGGGCTGCCCGCGCCGCACACGATCTCACCCAAACCCGCCACTACAGCCACCGCGAAACACCACCAGCCAGCACCGCCGAGCAAGGGCCTCGGCTATCTCGCGGTCGGCGAAGGCGCAGGGGGTGGCACCTCTGAACCAAACACGTCTGTAGCAACCCCAGCGTCAAAGTCGTCTAACGGGTCCGGCAGTGAAGCTCCCGAACCGTCGCATAGCGGCGGCGGGAGCAGCTTGGGCTACCTCGGACGCTGAGTAACCCAAACACTGGAAAGGAATCCAAAGACCAATGACCACCCGACTAACTCACCCAATCCCTACGTCCAGCCGTGGCCGTCTCGCTACCGCATCGTTCTTGGCGGGCGCGTTGCTAGTGCTCGGCTGGGCATTGCTCGCCCCGATCTCGACAGCGAACGCGGGCGAGTGGGTGCAGCGCTCGTGCTCCTATGGCACCGAATACATCGTCCCCGAAGGGTGGGAAGGCAAAGAGGTCAACGGCTACGTCAATCCCGATCAAGGCAGGCCGCTCGACACCTGCCTAGAGTTCAACATGGGCGGGGGACTTTGGGCCGGCGCCGCTGGAGCGAACGGCGACCAGGGCGGCGCAGGCGAGATTTGGGCATACAAGCCACCTCAAGAATCGACAATCGCGGGAGGCATGTTGACCACTCGGATGAAAGCCCACAACGGCGATGCCCAGATTGACGCCGAGGTAAAAAGCGGTCCCGCGACTCTTGCGAACTGTGAAAGCCCGAACTGCACTGAACGTAACGGGTTCGTGCCGATCACGGTCAGTAACGCAACGATGCTCTACGAGTGGGCGTGGTGCTTCACGAGCAAAGAAACGGGACTTTGCCCATCGGAACCGCAGTTCGCCGCCGAAGTAGGCATCACCAGCGCCCAAATCGTTCTGAGTACGAACGCCGTCCCAAGCGGCTCCGAGTTCAGCGGCACGCTGCTGACTGAAACTGTCACTGGTAAGGGGACGCTGAGCTTCACCGCCAAGGACCCCGGTCCCGGTGTCTACCGAGCCGAGGTGCTAATAGACGGGCACGAAGTATGGGCGGGGACGCCGAGCCTGAATGAAGGCAGGTGCGTAGTGGCAGGCACCTACGAAGGCGCCCGCGCGTTCAACTACGCGCAGCCATGTCCCGCCGAAGCAGCCGTTCACGCCGAAGTCGAAACGGCCAGCGTCGCCGATGGCGCTCATCATCTGACCGTAGAAGTAGAAGACGCCGCCGGAAACGTGGCGACCGTCTACTCGGCGACCCTCACGACCGCGAACCATCCGGTGTCACCGATCATCCTGCCGCCGGCACCGCCCAACAGGGGCGCCCTGAACGGCACGCCAGCATCAGAAAGCGCGGTCCTCGCCGCGTCCGGCAAGCAGCCAAAGACGTTCACCCGTGCCATAGCGCACTCTGCGGTCACGCTCACCGGGCGGCTCACAGACCCTGCCGGCACACCGATTGCGGGAGCACAGGTCCAGCTCTTGCAACAGGTCGTCGGCTCGACTAGCCCGAGTCGGATCGCTACCGCCACGACCAGCGCAACCGGAGCATGGACGTTCAAGGTGCCGAAGGGACCATCGCGGTTGCTTGAGGTCGCCTACTTCTCGCACCTGCTCGATACGGTCCCGGCCGCGACGCTCGACTTCCGCGAGAGCGTTCAGGGCGCGGTGTCGATGCACGCACCTCACCGGGCGTGGCTGGGGCAAGCAGTCACGTTCACCGGGCAGCTCGCCGGGGGGTACGTGCCCGTTAGTGGCGAGTCGGTGCAGGTGGAGATTTTCTATAGCGGACGCTGGCGCACGATCGAAGTTCTGCCCACCAATAGCAAGGGCCGATGGTCATACAAATATGTGTTCACTCTCGGCGCCGGCTCGTCATATCTCTTTAGGGCCGTCACAGTACCCAATGGCGCATACCCGTACACGGCCAGTCGTAGCAGGCCAGTACGTGTGACTGTCCGCTGACCGCTGGGCCATCTACACCACAGATAAATGTGACGCCCGCCCATCCGGCGGGCGTCATTCATTTAACAGCAGCAAGATTTGCTGTCCCTCTATGTGTCCTGCCTGCATTAACAGGTGTGGACGCATTTACTGACAATGAGTTGTTTGACGAGAGCGCTCCGCACGCCTCTTTGCCTGAAACGGAGACGGCGGCGGACCCGCTCACTGTGTCATCCGACAATGCCACTTTGCGACTTCACCGCGAGGGCACAAGCCGCCGCGTGGCCTATGTGGCTGCCGCGCTGGTGATCCTTGTGATGGTGGCTGTTGCGTGCCATGCTGGCCGATCGTCACATGGGCCTCGCACGCTTCACGGGACAGTGCGCGGGCGCCATGCGCGCTTGCGCGCACCTCGCATGAGGCGACGGGTCGTAGTGCGCCATCGAGCGACAGCCGAAAGAGCCCCGGTCGCGGTAGTTACGGCTAAAGTGGTCGTTCGCGTGCCGAGTAGCGGCCCTGAACGTCCCACTAGGACAGAAGGCGTCGGATTTGGGCGTCCCACTACAGCCCCGCCGGTCGGTAATACAGAACAGTTCGGTTATCTAGGCCGGTAGGGGGTAGGTAGCAATGGCCCGTTCATGGTCAGAGCCCGTGGTTGATCTGGTGACGAGTCGCCTTGCGCTGCTCGCGGACCCGACTCGCGTAAAGCTACTCACCTTGCTTGAACAGCAGGAGGCGACGGTGCAGCAGCTATCCGACCAGATGCCCAGCACCCCTCAGAATGTGTCTCGGCATCTGTGCATCTTGCATCGCGCGGGAATCGTAGCGCGGCGGCGTGAGGGCGCATCAACGTACTACTCGCTAGTGGACTACTCCGCGTGCCTCCTACTGGATAAGACTCTTGAGAGCATCACAGGTCAGATTGACGAGCTGGCGGACTTGGTGAAGCTCGCAGCGTAGGCCGAGTCATGGGAGAAAGCGCTTAGGCAAGAACCTCAGAAGCCGCGAGCGCCAGGAGAAGATAAGTGAGTCAAGCGGCACAGATATTGGATGGGCCTCGCCGTCAAGCTCGACCGTAGCCGCCGGGCGAAAGCCCTCTCCTACGATTGCTAGAACTCGCCCAGGACGCGGCATGTCGAGTCCCCACACCACCTGCACTCGCTGGCCGACGATTCGGGCCGACGGCCACTGTCGTCCGCCCACATAGCACACTCCTAGGAACGCCAAGCAGGCCCCGGTCGCAACCGCTGAGTCATGCGGGCCGAGCAAAGAGATCACCTCTCCGGCGATCACGGCAAACAGTAGCGGTTTGACTGTCTCTTTCAGCATATGAGAACTCATGTTAACACATATGCGCCAGTTACTTAAGTGTTGATTGACGAATGATCCAGGCGGCTTATGAAAGCCGACGCTTTCACGTTTGATGTACGCGATCACTTTCACGTGATGTGCGCTTGTGGTGTTCGAGCGGCGAGGGTCTTACTTTCGCTGCATGAGTATTTTCGGTAAGTCCAAATCACAGCAGGACGGGTCGGCTGTAGGTGTTAATCGCCTGACTCGTTTTGTGGGCCGGATGCTGTTGTGGGGTTGTGTGCTGTTGCTGCTTATTCGCGGCATGGCGTCATACCTCAGCACCGGCTCGCATGTAGTGACCACGACACGCGGCGCCGGGGTGACGGTCACGCAGCCCGCGAGCACCGCGCCGTCTAGCGCGGAAGGGAAGTGATCGGCATGTCACACAAACGACCCCTACGGTGGGTGTGCCTACTGACGGTGTGTGTGCTGGCGTTGTTTCCGGCGGACGCTTTCGCCTCGGGTAACAACGTCGGTCAGAACGTCGCCAATCTGTTGAAGGGTTACGCGGGTGACTTGTACGGCGGGATCGTCGCCGTCATAAGTCTCGTGTTTCTCCTGAATCGGCGTTACACCGAGCTTGCGGTGTTCTTGTTCGCCGCGATCGTGGTGGCGTGGATGGTGTTCGCGCCGTCTGAGATCGCCAAGGCGGCCGAAGGCATCGGCAAGCAGATATTCGGCTGAGGGCTTGGGCGATGAGTGACAGCTCACACCCGATCCGCTCTTACCAGCGGATTTTCCGGCCCGACCGGCGTATCTACCAGATTGACGGGCGACGCCTGCCCGTCCCCGGTGGCGTGCCGCTTGAATGGCTTGGCTGGGCGTTCGGCGCGCTCGTGCTGGTGCTCGTGCTCAGCCAGCGCCAGGTCGTGTTCGCGCTCGTGCTCGGCGCGATCGGCGCTCTGCTCGGCGCAAGCTCACACGGCGCCAGGGGAGCGGTGCTGGCTGGCGCAGTGGGTTTCCTTGGCGCGCTGTTGGTAGGCGTCGTGTTGGGGTGGCTCGCGTGGCCGCTGCGGCTGATCGTCGCGCCCGCGATGCTCGCCACGCTCGCGGGCCAGGCGTCACCCGATGGCCGCCCAGCCCACCGCTATCTGACCTCTTGGGTATCGGTTCGGCTGCGTCCGGCGTGTCACTCACTTGACCGGCCGATCCCGGTCGAGGGCGTCGTGCATGTGTGGGCGCCGCAGGTGTGGGTCGCACCGGATGAGCACTCGCCCGTGTTGCACCACGGCCGCGTGCGCGGCCCGGCGCGGCTGGTGTTTGGGCGTCCCGTTGTGGTGATCCCGGCGCGCGGCAGGCTGATAGTCCGCCGGGCTGAGGGACACCGGATGCGCGCGGGTGAGCGCCGCGCGGAAGTGATCGAGCTTTCCGAGGGACAGGTTGTGGAGGTGCGGCCATGACCTTTCCGTTGCGTTACGCGCACGGCAACGTGCTCGTGGGTCGTGGTGGTGAGGCCGCCGGTCTGTACCGGCTGGCGATGACTTCTTACCCATATCTGCCTACGGGTGAGAAGTGGGCGCTACAGCGCCGCTTGCAGCGGTTGGCGCACACGATCGCCGCCGATTTTTCACTGTGGCGTGTCAGTCGTGCTTACCCGGCTGACCGTTACGTGCAGCACACCGCCGGGCTGTTGGACGCCCGCCACCAGGAGCCGCAGGTGTGGCAGACGTTCTTGGAGGGGCACCGCGACCGGCTGCGCCAGCTCGGATCGCACATACCCGAGTGCTATCTCGCGGTGTCACTCGCCGCGCCTGGACATGCCGGCGTCGGCTCTGGGCTGGTGCGCAGCGTCGATCGTGTTCGCCGCCGCGTCGAGGAGTTGGCCGGCATCGGCGCCGAGTCCCCCATATCGGGCGGGGAGCTGTCAGAACTTCTCACGCGCGAGCAGCGCATCTTTGAGCGGGTCGGCGGTGTCATCGGAGCGCGCCGTGCGCGCACCGCTGAGCTTCAATGGCTCTTGCGTCGCGCGTCATGTCGTGGCCTCGCGGAGCCTGAGCTTGATCGTCACTGGCAGCCGGACGCGCTGATTATGCAAACGCCCGGCGGTGGCGTCGGGTTTCAGCCACTAGGGCACGACCTCGCCCGGTGCGCGAACGCCGCGATCACCGAGCAGCAGCACACGCTCGCGGTGGACGGCGAGCAGGGGCGTTGCTACCAGGCGATGCTCGCCGTGGGTGCGCTCGCTGACGCCCCGGAGTTTCCCGGCTCGACCGCCGAGGTGATGTTCGCGCCGCTTGAGGCTGTCGGGTTCCCCGTCGATGCCGTGGTTCACGCGCGGTGGCTCGGCAACCGCCAGGCGCTTGCGCAGGTGCGTAAGCGAATCGCTGACGTTGAGCACACCTTCCACGAGCAGGTACAGGGAGCCGCGCACGGCCCGAGCCTGCTTGCCGGAGAGGATCGCGTGCTCGCGCGGGAGTATGAGGCGCAGCTACAGGCGGGCGGGCACCCGCCGATGCTCTACGCCTTCATCGGCCTTGCTGTCGGCGCCGGCACCGAGGAGGAGCTTGAGCGGCGGGTCGCCGCGCTGAAAGAGCAGTACGGCGATATCACGCTGCACCGGCCGGCTGGCCTGCAACGCGCGATGTTCTTTGAGCATCTGCCGCGAGCGGACGGGTGGCTGTGATGCGCGATTACGTGCAGCAGCTCACGGTCGAGCAGTTCGGTGGCATGGTCGCCACCGCGACGCGCATCGTCGGCTCGGGGCGAGGCCCGTACCTCGGCTACACGCCCACGGGCGCCCCGTTGCCGGTGCGCTTCGACGCGACGCAAGCGCCAAGAGAGTCGCGTGCGTCGGCGGTGCTGTTGATCGGCACGCTCGGCTCGGGTAAGACGGTCGCGGCACAGACGATCGAGTACGCCGCCGAGCGTCGAGGTTCGCTCGTGGTGGACTTCGACCCAAAGCCCGACCACGGGCTGCACAAGCTCGCCGAGCTGGGCGAGCGGGTTGGGGTGCTTGAGCTGTCCGGCGACCCTGCGCAGCAGGGCAAGCTCGACCCGCTGGCGATTGGTCTCGAGGATTTGCGCGAGGAGCTTGCCTGCTCCTACCTCTTGGAGCTTTTGCCTGGCCCGTCGAGTACGTGGGAGAACGCCGTAAGCCTTGCGGTGAAGGACACGGTACGCGAGGGGTCTCGCAGTCTCGCGCGGGTTGTCGAGTTGCTGCTTGCCAGTGACCGGGCGGGTGCGCGGGACGCTGGCGAGGCGTTGGAGGTAATCCGCGACTTCGGCCTCGCGCGCCTTGGCTTCGGTGACGGCCACACCACAGAGATACAGGCGGTCAAGCCGGTCACGACGATTCGTATGCCTGGCCTCTCGCTCCCCGAACCATCGGCGGCGAGGGACACATACACCCGCGCTGAGCGCGTGTCCGTAGCGACCTTGAGCTTGGTCGCGGCGTATGCCCTCCAGTTGATCTCAGGGGATCGCTCGCGTCACAAGGTCGTCGGCCTTGACGAGATTTGGTTTCTGCTGGCGTCTCCGCAGGGGCGCCAGATCATTAACCGTTTGGTGCGGTTGGGCCGCGCGTTCAACGCGACCCTCTTGTTGGGCACGCACAGGATCGGTGATCTTGGCGACCTCTCGGACCTGATCGGGGTCGTGCTCGTGTTCGGGCAGGACTCGGACGAAGCCGCGAGCGCCGCCCTGCGTTTCATCGGCCTTGACCCCACGCGCGAGCTTGTTGGGCTTGTGCGTGAACTACGCGCGGGCCGCTGCCTGATGCGCGACCTATCCGGCCGCGTCGGCGAGGTGCAAGTCGATCTCGTCTACCCGCACCTACTCCAAGCGTTTCAGACAACCCCCGGCCAGCAGAGGACCGCACAATGAAAAGCATCATCGTCCGTGTGATCCGTGGCGCAACGCGCCGACGTGTCGCACTCACAGTCTCCGTCGCGTTCCTGTTGGCTTTGCTGTTGGTTGCCGCGCCTGCGTTCGCGGGAGACGTTTACGCCAACATCGGCCCGGCTCCGCAGGTGACAGGCGGCGGCATCTTCGGCCGCTACCCGATCGCCAACTACCAGCTCGACCAATACTTCCCCGCGATCAGTGTAGGGCTGACGAGCGGCGTAGACGTGTCCGGTGTCGCGCCGATGATCGCTTACTTTTTCGCGCAGGTTCTTTGGATGATTACGGCGTTCCTTGCGAACGGGGTAATCACCTTGTTTGGGTTCGCCTTCAACCTGGATTTGGTGAACGGGAACGGCAGCCCCGGCTCCGGCGCGCTCACACCGATATCGAGCGCGATCCACAATCTCTACACCAGCACGTTCGGTGCGCCGTGGCTGGTGGTCGCCATCGTGTGCGCGGGGTGCTGGGCGATGTGGAAGGCGCTCGTGCAGCGCCGCTACACCGAGACAGCCGGCGCGCTCGCCGTCTCCCTTTTGTATTGCGTGCTGGCGATCGGGATTGTCACTCAGCCCGAACGGACGATCGCGCCCGCGAGCAAGCTGTCTAACCAGATATCCACAGCGCTGCTGTCGCTGACCAACCAAGGCAGCATCTCAAGCGAACAGCAGGCCAAGAGCGCCGCGTCAGACCAGCTTTTCAACCTGCTCGTGCTGAATCCGTGGACCGTCCTTGAGTTCGGCGGGATCGAGCACTGCACCACCAGCGGCGGAAAGACGCGCTCCGTCGCGGTTCGCCCACTGAGCAGTAACCCCGCGCGTGACAGTCAGCTCGCGGCGCAGCTCGAAAACGGCGTCGAAGTCCAAGCGGAAGGCAAGACGTGCATCAACAACCGCGACAAGTACGCGCCGCACTTTCTCGCCTACCCCTACCAGAGCAAAGACCGCAACAGCGAGCACGAAGCGCTCGAAGAAGGCAACACCGGGGACCTCCCCAGCTCTGACCCCGGAAAGACGAACGGCACCTACCGGCTCGGCAAGGCGGATGAGCCCGCCGTCGAAGCAATGGGCAAGGGCGGCCAGTACCAACGGCTGCTGCTGTCGATCGTGATTCTCGCGGGGGAGATCGGCGCGTTCCTTCTACTCGGCGCGCTCGCGCTCGGGGTGATCCTCGCCCAAATACTGCTGCTGACACTTCTCTGTTTCGCGCCGGTCGCGCTCGTACTGGCGGTGTTCCCCGGACGCGGCCACGACTTCTTTCGCTCGTGGGTGGCGAAGCTCGCGGGCTACCTCGCAACGAAGGTGATCTACAGCCTGATTCTCGCAATCGTGCTCGCCGTCTGCCAAGCGCTCGTGGACGCGACCTCAAACCTCGGGTGGCTGCTCGCGTTCGTGTTGCAGGCCGCGTTCTTGTGGACCGTATTCATACAACGCAATCGGCTCACCCACGACCTACTCGCGGCGACCGCCGGGCCGCGCGCCGCACAAGAGCAGTCAAACCGACTGCAAACCCTCTACTACGCCACCCGTCTCACACAAATGGCGCGGCGGCGCAAACGACCCAAACAAGACCCACCGAAAATCGACATTTTCCTCGACGGGTCACTTTCACCAAATCCCGACAGAAATGAGGAGGCCACCGTGGCTACTCCAAGTTCGCCGGCACCACGGGGCAGGGATGTACCCGAACCGGGCGATGACTACGACGAGCCGATCGCCGGTAGTGAAGGCGGGCCGCTGCCCGTCTCAGACGGCGACGAGTTTGACCCCGACGAGGAGCCAGCATGAGCTACCGCGTCGAAACAACAGACCCGCTCACCCTTCTGAGTGAGCTACCCAGCCAGTGGGCGCAAACGTGTGTGACCAGTCCGAGGCGAGACGAGCCAGTCTCCTATCTGCTCGCGGTGCTCGATGAGGTTCGCCGGGTACTACGCGAGGACGGGACGCTCTGGCTCGCGCTCACCAGGGGCGGCAACTCACACGAGCTGACACGAGCGCTCAGAGATACGCCGTGGCTGCGGCCCGAGGCGCCGCGCAGCACTCCGCGCCAGGTCGTGCTGCTCACCAAGAGCGAGTGGTTTCTCTTTAACCCTCGGCGCGGTGTGGGTGTCACGCGCTCGCCGCAGGAGCCCGGCTGCCCGAGATACCCGGTGCCGCAGCGGCCGGGGCGCGGCTGCGCGAGCTGCCCGTTGCCTCGCCGGGCGTGGTGTGTGCCATCGCCAGGCGCGGCCGGCGTGCTGCCAGTCGAGGTGATCGAGTGGTGCGTGCTCACGAGCACCGCGCCGTGCTCATGCGGCGCGTGCGGAGCGCCGTGGACGCGGACAGCTCAGGAAACGCGAAGCGGCCGGCATTGGCGGCCAACCTGCCAGCACCACAATGACCGGGGGCGCTGTCTCGTCATCGACCCGTTTTGCACGACCGGGGACACAGGCACGGTCGCCGTTCGTCGTGGGCGTGACTTTCTCGGCGTCGAGATCGACCCGTCGAACAGCCAAGCCGTTAGCCGCCGACTCAGCTACGCGCAAGGGCACAGGCGATGAGCCCGGCTGCTTGGATGCGCCAGCAGCGCGACCGGCCGCTCGCCGAGCACGAGCGCCGCGCCGCGCTCGTGGCGACGGCCGTCGTGCTCATCGCCGCCGCGCTCGGATTCGCAAACACCCGTCCCCTCGCACACGGCACGCCGGCTCGCACGGCTGTCAAGACGACGGCGCCCGCAGCTCCCGGCCCGACCCGGCCCAAGCAGGAACCGACTGCGGGCGGCGAGCTGCCGCCGATCGCGGCGCAGGCGAGCCGGGCGTTTCTCGCGGGCTACCTCGCCTACACCTGCGGCGCCGCTCCGGCCAGTCGGATCACTGACGCGACCGGCGTGCTGCTCACGGCGCTTGCGGCGCACCCGCCGCGCGTGTCGCCTGCGATGCGCTCGGAGCACCCGCGCGTGGTCGAGCTTCACAGCGCCCCGGCACCGCCCGGCGAGATCGGGGTGAGCGCCGCGGTCAACGACGGTGGGCTGATCGACTACACGCTCAGGCTGACCCTCGCGCCGCAGGGCGGGCGGCTGCTCGTCACGGCGTTGGAGCAGAGCTGATGGGCGAGCAGCGCAGCCGCAAGGCGTTGTGGCTCTGGCTCGCCGGAGGCTTCGGTGTGACCGGGCTTGTGGTCGTGGCGATCTTCGCGCTCGCGGTCGCAGTGCTCGGCGCGAGCTTCACCGGCTGCCAGCCCGGCAGCGAACCCGCCGGCACCGTCACCGGCCCAAAACCATCGGCCTACGCGGTTCAGAGCATCCCGCCCGAACGGCTCAGGTTGTATGAGCAAGCGGGCGCACGGTTCGATCTCGACTGGAGCTTTCTCGCGTCGATCGGTGCGCAGGAGTGCGGCAACGGCGAGTGCGCCGGCACCAACAGCTCGGGGTGCGCTGGGCCTATGCAGATCGCCTACGTCCGAGGGAGCCCTTGCAGCCCCGGAGCAGGACCGACCTTGTGGGAACGCTACGCCGTCAACGCCGACCCCGGCCATCCGCTGTCGATCAACGATCCGGCGGACGCGATCTACACCGCCGCGCGCATCTTGCGCGAGGACATGGGCGCCCCGCCAACTGGTGGCAGCTACGCCGAATACCACCAGGCGGCGTGCCACTAC
>DASUDH010000275.1:0-5724 GCA_036275675.1 Solirubrobacteraceae bacterium
AGGCGTGGGTGCCATCGCTGCGCGAGTACGCCTCCTATTTTCAGATCAACGCGCGCCGTCTCTCCCCACGCCAGTTGCTCATGCACCCGGGGCCGGTCAACCGCGGAGTGGAGCTCTCGGGCCAGGTGGTCGACTCGCCGCAGACGCTTATCACGGCCCAGGTGGAGGCGGGCGTGGTGGTGCGCATGGCCGTCCTGTACGAGCTGCTGTCCGGCTCGCGCGCGTTCCGTCCCGTCCCCGAGCCTCAGTTGGCCTGATGGTCCATTTCTTGAAATGGGCCATCAGTGGCGGGGAGAGGGGCCTGATGGTCGATTTCAAGACCATTGGTGGGATGGGTTGCTGATGGCCGTCAGGTCGCTGCTGCACAACCCGGTTGGCGCGGCCGGCTCGCTCCCGGCCGTCAACCTGCTGATCTCAGGCGCTCACGTGCTCGACCCGCGCGAGGGCATCGACGCTCGCTGCGACGTGCTCGTGTGCGATGGACGGATCGCGGAGATCGCCGCCGCTGGCGAGCTGCGCTTCGATGGGCACGCGGAGGTGGTACGGGGGGGCGGCAAGCACCTGCTGCCCGCGTTCGTCGATCCGCACGTGCACCTCCGCAGCCCGGGCCAGGAGCACAAGGAGGATCTGGAGACTGGCACGCGTGCCGCGGCGGCAGGAGGGTTCGGCGCGGTGATCGCCATGCCCAACACCGACCCAGTGCTCGACTCGGCGCCGCTGTTGCGCTCAGTGCGCGAGGTCGCCGCCCGCGAGGCGCGCGTGCCGGTCGGCTTCCTGGCGGCGATAACGCGCAACCTGGAGGGCATCGAGCTGACCGAGATGGCCGAGCTCATGGAAGATGGGGCGCTGGGGTTCACGGACGACGGTCGTCCGGTCGCGAGCGCGGGGATGCTGCGCAAGGCGTTGCAGTACCAGCGCCTGTGCGGCGGCGTGCTGACATTGCACGAGGAGGACCCGTCGCTGTCGCGCGGGGGGAGCATGCACGAGGGCGCCGTGAGCACTGCGCTGGGGATCGCTGGCATCCCGAGTGTGAGCGAGTCCACGATGGTGGCCCGCGACGCGGAGCTCGCCGGCTACGAGGGCGGGCGCGTGCACTTCCAGCATTTGAGCTGCGCCGCGTCCGTGCGCGCCCTCGCCGCGGCGAAGGAGCGCGGCTACGAGGTGAGCGCGGAGGTGACGCCCCACCATCTGCTGCTGACAGACGAGCACGTGCGCGGCCTGGACACGCGCATGAAGATGAACCCGCCGCTCGCCGGCGAGGAGGACCGGATCGCGCTGATCGATGGCTTGCGCTCGGGGACGATCGACTGTGTGGCGACCGATCACGCCCCGCACGCCCGCCATGAGAAGGAGGTCCCGTTCGAGCAGGCGCCGATGGGCACCACGGGCCTTGAGACGGCGTTCGCCGCGCTCCACACGGAGCTGGTGCTGCCCGGCACGATCGAGCTCGGACTGCTGGTGGAACGGATGACCGCGGGCGCCGCGCTGTTCGGGCTCCCGACGCCCCGGATCGCGGTCGGCGAGCCGGCCAATCTCACGCTCGTGGACCTCTCAGCCGTTTGGACGGCGGGCGAGCATGGTTGGGAGAGCCGCTCGGAGAGCTGCTGCTTCGCGGGCCGGCGCCTGAGCGGACGCGTGCTGATGACGGTCGCGGCGGGCGGCATTGCCTACAGAGAGCGTGCTTTCTCGGTCGTGGCCGCATGAGCCCTGGGTCGCATCGGAAGGGAGTCGCATGAGCCTGCTCGAGCGCGAGGAGGCGGCGTTGGTAATCGTCGACGTGCAGGAGGGCTTTCGCTCCTATGCCTCCTTCGAGACGGTCGCGCGCGCCTGCTCGAAGCTCGTACAGGGCGCCCGTATACTCGAAGTGCCGCGAATCGTGAGCGAGCAGTACCCGCAGGGACTTGGGCACACGGCGCCTGAGGTGGATCTAAAAGACGAGCCACGGATCGAGAAGACCGTGTTCTCGGCCGCACGCGCCGACGGCTTCGATCTCGGCGGACGCACGCAGGCGATCGTGTGCGGGATCGAGACGCACGTGTGCGTCTCCCAAACCGTCCACGATCTGCTCGATCGCGGCGTCGAGGTACACGTGCCCGCCGACGCGGTCGGTTCGCGCCACCCGCTCGACTACGAGCGCGGCCTCGAGCGCCTGGAGCGGGCGGGCGCGGTCGTGAGCACCGTCGAGTCGGTCCTGTTCGAGCTTTTGGAGCGGGCCGGCACGCCCGAGTTTAAGGCCGTTCAGAGGCTGATCCTGTAATGAGCACCCCACCCGCCTTGCGCGAGGCTTATGTGCTGCTCGAGGACGGCACGCGCTTCGACGGCGAGAGCTGCGCCGCCGACGGTCACACGGTCGGTGAGGTGGTGTTCACGACCGGCATGTCCGGCTACCAGGAGTCCGTCTCCGACCCGTCGTTCGCCGGTCAGCTGATCGCGTTCACCTACCCGCACATCGGCAACTACGGCGTGAGCGCGCCGGCGATGGAGTCCGAGCGCGTGTGGGCGCGCGCGGCGATCATGCGCGAGGCGTGCAACCGCGAGGACTCGCCCGGAGCCGAGCGTGGCTGGCTCGACTGGCTCAGCGACTGCGAGGTTCCGGCGATCAGCGGCGTGGACACGCGCGCGCTCGTGCGCCACATCCGCGACGCAGGCGCGATGCGCGGCGGCATCTTCCCAGAGGCGGTGGGGGAGGCGCAGGCGCTCGAGCTGATCGCGGCCGAGCCGTCGATGACCGGGCAGGATCTCGCCTCGGTCGTCACCCCGAGCAAAGCCAGCACCCACGGCGAGGGCGACGGGCCGCTGATCGCCGTGATCGACACGGGCATCAAGCTGTCGATCGTGCGCAACCTCGTGGAGCGCGGCGCGCGCGTGACCTTGCACCCCTGCTCGAGCTCGACCGAGCAGCTTCTGGCGGAAGACCCAGACGCGGTGTTCGTCGCCAACGGTCCCGGCGATCCAGCGGCTCTCGACGGTGTCGTCGAGACGGTGCGCAAGCTCGTGGGGCGCAAGCCGGTGTGGGGCATCTGCCTGGGCCACCAGCTGCTCTGCCGCGCGCTCGGCCTCGAGACGTACAAGCTCCCGTTCGGCCACCGCGGGGCCAACCACCCGGTCAAGGACCTGCACACCGGTCGCGTGGAGATCACATCGCAAAATCACGGTTTCGCGGTGCTCGGCCCGGGCGGGGCACGCACGCTCGACAGCGACGAGCCCGTCCGCTGGGACACCGACTTCGGCGCCGCTCAGCTCACGCATGTGAACCTCTACGACCGCACCGTCGAGGGCTTCGAGCTGCTCGACGTGCCCGGCGGAGCCGTCCAGTACCACCCCGAGGCGGGTCCCGGTCCGCACGACAGCCTGCACCTGTTCGACCGCTTCCTGCAACGTATCCAGGAGGCTGCGTAATGGTGGGAGCGAGTTTTTTCGGGAGACACATTCGCTTGGCGCTTCGTCCATCCGAAGTGGCACCGGTCTCCATTGTCCTCGGCGTCATAGGGCAAATTGCCGCGGCGTAGCGACATCCACAAGATCCTGATCCTCGGCTCCGGGCCGATCGTGATCGGCCAGGCCGCCGAGTTCGACTACTCCGGCGTGCAGGCCTGCAAGGTGCTGCGCGAGGAGGGCTATCGGGTGGTGCTCGTCAACTCCAACCCGGCGACCATCATGACCGACCCGGAGTTCGCCGACGCGACGTATGTCGAGCCGTTGCTCCCCGGTCCGGTGGCCAAGGTGATCGAGCGCGAGCGCCCCGATGCGCTGCTGCCGACGCTCGGCGGACAGACGGCGCTCAACCTCGCCAAGGCGCTGCACGACGACGGCACGCTCGCGCGCCATGGCGTCGAGCTGATCGGCGCCAACTACGATGCGATCGCGTGCGCCGAGGACCGCGAGCTGTTCGGCGCGGCGATGGTCGGCGCGGGCCTCGCGATGCCCGCGAGCGCGATCGCCACCTCGCTGTCGGACGCGCTCGCCGCGCTGCCGCGGCTCGGCCTGCCGTGCGTCGTGCGTCCCGCGTACACGCTGGGTGGACGGGGAGGAGGGATCGCCCGCAACGAGCGGGAGTTCGAGTCGATCGTCAAGCGGGGCCTCGAGACCTCGCCCATCGGCCAGGTCCTGCTGGACCGATCCGTGCTCGGCTGGGGGGAGTTCGAGCTGGAGGTGATGCGCGATAAGGCGGACAACGTCGTGATCGTCTGCTCGATCGAGAACGTCGACCCGATGGGCGTTCACACGGGAGACTCGGTGACGGTCGCTCCGCAGCAGACGCTCAGCGACGCGCTCTACCAGCGCTTGCGCGACCAGGCGATCGCGGTGATCCGCGCCGTCGGCGTCGAGACGGGCGGCTCCAACGTGCAGTTCGCGGTCAACCCCGAGACCGAGGAGATCCTCGTGATCGAGATGAACCCGCGCGTGTCGCGCTCCTCGGCGCTCGCCTCCAAGGCGACCGGCTTCCCGATAGCGAAGATCGCGGCGCGCCTGGCCGTCGGCTATCTGCTCGAGGAGATCGACAACGACATCACCGGCGTCACCCCCGCGAGCTTCGAGCCGACGATCGACTATGTCGTCGTGAAGTGGCCGCGCTTCGCCTTCGAGAAGTTCCCGGGAGCTGCGCCCGCGCTCTCCACGCACATGAAGTCGGTTGGCGAGGCGATGGCGATCGGCCGCACCTTCTCGCAAGCGTTCGCCAAGGCGCTGCGCTCGCGCGAGCTCGACAAGCTGCCGCACCTGGAGGACCGCTCTGAGGAGGAGCTGCTCGACAGCATCGCCACCCCGACCGCCGACCGCTACGAGACGATCCTCGAGCTCCTGCGCCGCGACGTCGGCATCGATCCGGTGCGCGAGCGCACCTCGATCGACCCGTGGTTCCTGCGCGAGCTCGAGCGGCTGGCGAAGGACCCCGAGGCGCCCTTCCGGGGGGAGCGCTCGTTCAAGTCGGTCGACACCTGCGCGGCGGAGTTCCCGGCGCGCACCCCCTACTACTACTCGGGCTGGGAGCGCAGGGCCGCACACGAGGTCGCGCGCAACCCTGTTGGCGCGGCCGGCGAGCGCCCCTCGATCGTGATCCTCGGCGCGGGGCCCAACCGCATCGGCCAGGGGATCGAGTTCGACTACTGCTGCGTCCATGCGGCGATGACCGTGCGCGAGTCGGGACGCGACGCTGTGATCATCAACTGCAACCCCGAGACGGTCTCCACCGACTACGACACCTCCGACCGCCTCTACTTCGAGCCGCTAACGCTGCAGGACGTGCTCGGCGTGATCGACATCGAGCGTCCCGAGGGCGTGATCGTCCAGTTCGGCGGGCAAACCCCGCTCAAGCTCGCGGACGGGCTGGTCAAAGCGGGGGTGCCGCTGCTCGGCACGAGCGTCGATGCGATCGACCTGGCAGAGGACCGCGGACGCTTCGGCGAGCTGCTCGACCGGCTCGGCTACCAGGCGCCCCCGTACGCCACCGCCTGCTCGGTCGCGGAAGCGCTGGAGAAGGCCGACGACGTCGGCTTCCCGCTGCTCGTACGCCCCTCCTACGTGCTCGGCGGACGGGCGATGGAGATCGTCTACTCGAGCGATGGACTCGCCGACTACCTACGTCGCGAGACGCCCGACGAGGATGACCACGGCGCGTCACAGCCAACTCCCCCGAATACGCGCGCCCGCGAGACCCCCGGCGTGGGCGAGGACCGAGAACGCCCCCCATCCCCCCCCAATGAGCACGCATCCGACACGAACGGG
>DASUDH010000276.1:0-28534 GCA_036275675.1 Solirubrobacteraceae bacterium
TTGGCTTCATCGTAGAATTCGCTCCCGTTGGCCTCGTGCAAGCGGGCGCTCGCGAGCGCCGCCCAGGCGGCTGCTTCGGCGGGATTCCTGCGTGTGCGCGCCTCAGCGGCCGAGATCTGCTTGGCGTAGCTCGAGCTGTTCGATCCTTCTTTGTTGCCGAAGAGGCCTTCGAAGATCCCGCCGCCGCTGCCGCCGACTCCGACTCCGAACCCTATGAAGCCGACCCCGAACAGGAGCGCGAGGGCGACATAGACGACCTGTACGGTGCGGCGCCTGCCGCGCGCTCTCAGATCGAACAGCATCAGTCGGACAGCTCGGTGTCTATGTGGTCGATCATCTCTTTGGCGGTGCTCTTCGGTGCATCGGTCGGTGTCACAGCGAGCGCCTGAGCGCCGCCGCGACCGTCGCTCGGCGACGGCCTTGAAGGGTCGGACGTTCCCGAAGCACCCGGTGAGGAAGGTGGATCTTCCGGAGGGCGCCCTGCCCCTGCAGCCGTCGTTCGCGTCGCGTCGCGTCGCGCAACAACCGACGCAATCAGGATACTCGCCTCGTAGAGCAAGTACAGCGGTACCGTCTCGAGCACGAGCGTAAACGCGTCGCCGGGCAAGAACGCGGCGATCGCCGCGCACGCCAGGATCGCGTAGCGGCGGTTTCGGCGCAACTGACAGGGAGTGACGATCCCCACTCGCACGGCGCCGACGATCGCGACCGGCGCCTGGAAGGAGACTCCCATGGCCAGCAGCATCGTCGCGGCGAACTTGTAGTACTGGCTGGCCTGCACCATCACGTTGAACTGGCTGCTGTTGAAGTTCTGAAGGAAGCGCACCGCGGCGGGCAGCACGACCAGGTAACCGAACGCGACTCCTGCGACGAACAGGAACGGAATGGAGATCAGCAGCGGCATCACCACGTGTCTCTCGCTTGGATTGAAAGCGGGTAGTACGAACCCGTACAGCTCGAACAGGATCAGGGGCAGCGCCAGCACGACAGCGAAGTAGAGCGCGACGGTGAGCGTCGTCGTAAACGGCTCGCCGGGTCCGAGCGTCACGGGCAGGTTGCCGTTCGGGCTGCGCGGGATCCTCTTGACATCCTCCTGGAGCCGGGTGGCGGTGGCGGTGAGCTGAGCCCTCGTGGCTGCGGGCAGGCCACTGGCCGGGGCGCTGAGCGCCCGCGTGATCGACTGCGTTTCCCGGGCGACTTCAAGCACGCCCTTCTGGGCAAGCCACGTTTGGCCCAACGGCCCTTCGCCACGAGCGACCTGCCGTTCGGTCTGCCTGGTCAGCGGCCGGTTGATGAGCTCCAGCAGCGCATGGTTCTGCCACAGGCACGCGCCGAACACGAGCGCGAGCGCTACGGCGCTCACGATCAGGCGGGTGCGCAGCTCGTCGAGGTGGCCCACGACGCTGAGCCGCTCCTCGTGTCCGATCGTGCGGATCGCTGTCGCCATGACCGTGAAGCTATCACCGCCTCGGCGGCCAACGGGCGGATTCGAGCCATGCGACCTGTCCTCCGGAGATTTCGAGGGGGCGCTAAAGGCCCGCTGTCCGGGGGTCGATGACAGTGAGAGAGAGATAATGCCAGAGGATCACGGCCATCGCATACGTCATCATGTGCAACTCCCCGGCGGCAGGCAGATCGAGGTCGTCTACCTCGACAGCAGCCGTCACCGGCCGGGGGAGGAGTCTCCGTGCGCGGCCGACGAGGAGCGCAAGGACGGCGCGTCGACCACTTGGCACGCCGAGGATGGCCACCCATCGAAGCGTGCCAAGAGCGACACTCCGGTGGCGCCGAAATCATGGACCGGCGACTCGCCTACGACCGCTCCTGGCGAGGCCCTGCACGTCTGCCCGCGCTGCGCCGGCGGACTCGTGCACCCGCTCGACTGGGTCGAGGAATCTCCCGGGCGGTGGCGCATCTCGATGCGTTGCCCCGACTGCGATCTTTTGCGCGAGGACGTGTTCGGACAAGCGCTCGTGGAACGACTGGACGAAGAGCTCGACAGGGCAACCGGGGCGCTCCTCGGCGATCTCAAGCAGATCACGCACGCGAACATGGTCGAGGAGATCGAGCTGTTCTCGCGCGCGCTCGAACTCGACCTGATCGGTCCGAGCGACTTCTAGCAGTAGCGCTCGACGACCGCGTCGGCGACGAGGTCCAGCAGCTCGTGGCGACCGTCGGGCAGCGAGGCTGGCAACGCCGCCTTGGCCACCGCGACGATCGACAGCGCCTGCTCACGCGCCTCGTCGAGCGCCCCGGTGGCCGCGATCCGCTCGCACAGGGCCTCCGCCTGCGATGGACCTCCCAGCGTCGCAAGGTCGAGCGCGGCGATCTGCTCGTCGCGCTCGCGCGCGAGGATCAGCGGCAGCGTGACGGTGCCGTCGAGCAGGTCCGTGCCACGCGCCTTGCCGGTACGCTGCGCCGGGCCGGACACGTCGAGCACGTCGTCGAGTAGCTGGAATGCCAGCCCGATCCGCCTGGCGAACTCGCCGAGCGCCGTGGCCAGCGCGGCGGTGCCTTCGACCGCGACGAGCGCTCCCAGTCGACAGGCCGCCTCGAACAACGCGGCGGTCTTCAGGCGGCAGCGCTCGAGATAGCGCTCCACGGCGATGTCCGACGCGTACGCGTCCTCGCGCTGGAGCAGCTCGCCGGCGGCGAGCGCCGAGCTCGCGTCCGAGAGAGCGCGCAGCTGTTCTGGGTCGCCGTTGAGCGCCAGCTCGGCGAAGGCGCGCGAGAAGAGCAGATCGCCGGTGGCGATCGCCGCCGCCCGTCCTGCAACGGCTGCCACCGTCGGCCGCCCGCGTCGCAGCTGGGCGCCGTCGATCAGGTCGTCGTGGACGAGCGTGGCCGAGTGCACGAGCTCCACGGCGACGGCGGCGCGCACGAGACACTGCTCGCGCTCGGGCTCCTCACCGGGCCCACCGGCCGACTCCGCGGCGAGCACGACGAGCAACGGGCGCAGTCGCTTGCCGCCGGCTGCGATCGTCGCCGTGGCGTGCGAGGCTAGCGGCGAGCCCGCCTCCGAGGTCACGCTCTCCAGGTGCGTCTCGGTGCGGGCCATGCGCTCACGCAACACCGGGCCGCCGCGGCGCATGATCTCCTCCACGGCCTCCACATCCGCCGCCGTGTTGGTGCCGGCGTGCAAGGCGGTCAAAGCTCGTCGCCTCTCCTCATCGGCCGGTGTCCGATCTTACGGCTTGACGCTTGGGCTCGCGGCCGGGCCTCTGTCCTCACGGGGTTCCACCCCGAGGGACGGTAGCGCCGTGGACGGCGATGATGCCGCCCGCCATCAGCACATACCCGATCTCGCTCAGCCCGGCGCGCTCCATCTCGGCGGCGAGCGCGGCGGGCGCGTGGAAGCGCCTGACCGAGTTGGGCAGATACGCGTAGGCCTGCGCGATGGTCGTCTCGGTGGAAGAGGCATTCCCTCGCGACACCGACCCGGCAAGCGAGCCGGCCAGCTTGCCGATGATGGGCACGATGCGGTCGAACCAGAGGCGATAGAACAGCGACAGCGGGGGGCGCGTGGGCGTGGTCATCTCGAGCACGACGACGCGCCCTCCCGGGCGCACCACGCGCGCCATCTCCCTCAGACCTCGTCCCAGGTCAGAGAAGTTGCGGGCGCCGAAGCCCACCGTGGCCGCGTCGAACGAGTCCTCGCGGTAGGGAAGCTCGAGTGCGTCGGCCCACTCGAAGGACAGGCTCGCGGGCCCCGAGCGACCGGAGCCGTTGCGCGCCCCGCTCGACGGGTCGGCAGGCATGTTCCGCAGCGCCTTGGCGCCCTTCGCGCGGGCGCGGGCGAGCATGTTCTCCGAGAAGTCGCTGCCCACCACCTCGCCGCCGGGTGAGACGCGCCGCGCGAGCTCGATCGCCAGGTCGCCAGTGCCGGTGGCGACGTCGAGCACACGACTCCCGGGCCCGACTCGTGCAAGATCGACGGCGCGAGCCCGCCAGCGATGGTGCAGGCCGGCCGTCATCACCGTGTTCAGGAGGTCGTAGACGACCGCCACGCGGTCGAACATCGCCCGCACCTGGCCCGCCTCCAGCCGGCCGGCGGTCGCGTCAGCGCGCTTCAGAGCGGGCATGACTCGGGGCCACTACTTCAGCTGCGACAGGAAGGCGACGACCGCGTTGAACTTCTGCGGCGGCAGGTTCTTGAACGATGGCATCGGCGCGGTCGGGTTGACGAGTGTGCGCGCGATCCCCTGACGGGGCAGCCTCGAAGCGACGTGCGTCAAGTTCGGCCCGGGACCATCGTTGCCGTTGTCGCCGATCTTGTGGCACGCAAGGCATCCGGACTGGGCGACCACCTTCTTGCCCGCTTCGTATTCTGCGAGCGTCTGCCCACCCGCGCGCACGACCGCAGCCGGCGTGCCCATTTCGATGGCCGTGGGCGAGCCCGCGTTAGCGCCCTGGTAGGTGAGCAGCGCCATCGCGCCGATCACGAAGAGGCCGCTGAACATCGCGATCGGGCGACGCTCGGGGCGACGCTCGGGCCCGCGATCGTAGAACGGCAGCAGGAACAACAGGATCATGCCGAGCGTCGGCACGCCGATCGTCGCGAGCGGCACCAGGCTCGGCGGCTTGACGACACGCAGGACCTCGAACAGGAAGAAGAAGTACCACTCCGGACGCGGCACGTAGGTGGTAGTGGTCGGGTTGGCCTTGGAGCCGAGCTCGGCGCCGAGCACGAGCGACATCGTGATGATGCACGCCATCACGACGCACGCCATCAGCGAGTCCTTGGCGACCGCGTACGGGAAGAACGGCTTGCCCTGGGCCTTCAGGATCGAGTACTCACGCAGATACTGCTCCTTCTCGCGCCGGTTCATCGCCCGGACCCGTCCTGCTGGCGATGGCGCGCGTCCAGACGCATGCCGGACCTGACCGTTTCGCGTCCAGGTGCGTGGCGACTCATGCCTCGGCCTTGCGCAGCTCGGGACTCTCCTCGGCTTTCAACCACGGCGGAGCGGTCGTGCCGAGCTTGGCCACCAGATACAGGTGGGCGCCGATCAGCGCGGCGAGGGCGCCGGGGAGGAGCAGCATGTGGATCGCGTAGAAGCGCGACAGCGTCGTCGCTCCGAATTCCGGCCCGCCGCGCAGGAAGTCGCTCAGGTACGGGCCGAGCAACGGTCCGGTGCCGTTGATGTTGACGCCGACGATCGTGGCCCAGTAGGCGCGCTGGTCGAACGGCAGCAGGTAGCCGGTGAAGGACATCGTCATCGTGAGGATCAAGAGCACCACGCCGATCACCCAGTTGAGCTCGCGCGGGTACTTGTAGGCGCCGAAGAAGAACGTGCGGCCCATGTGCAGGAAGACGAGGATCACCATCACGCTCGAACCCCACTTGTGCATGCCCCTGACGAACTGGCCGAGGAAGACTTCGTTGGTGACGTGGCGGATGGATTCGTAGGCGCCGCCGGAGGGGTCGGGGCGGTAGAACATCGCCAGGAACACGCCGGTCACGGCCTGCGAGAGGAACGCGAACATCGTCGCGGACCCGAGCGTGTAGAACCAGTTGGTGCCCTTGGGCACCTTGCGGAACATCGCCCAGCGGGCCACCCCGCTGAGCGAGGTGCGCTCGTCCAACCAGTCGACGACGCTTATCCCGGCCTCCTTGGCTTGATCCGCCGGCTTGATCCTGCCGTCGCCATCGCCCGGTCGAGGCGGCGGGGCCTGCAGGGCGGCGGGCAGCGGCGGAGTCGGGGGCCTGGAGAATCTCGCCATCGCCTACAGCTTCCTGGCCGACGGTCGGGACGGGTACAGGTACTGACCGATGCCGTCGATCGGCTCGCCGGGGTCGCGCGGCGAGAAGCGTTCGAGCTCGCTGTTGACGCTGTAGCGCGGGCCGATCTGCACCATGCCGCCGACGACGCGCGTGTAGAAGCGGTCGAGCGGCCTCACTGGCGGTCCGCCGACGCGTCGGCCGAGCAGGTCGTACACGCCACCGTGGCAAGGACAGATGAAGCGCTCGGCGGCGTCCACCCAGCGCACGGGGCAGCCGAGATGGGCACAGCGCGAGCTGATCGCGATATACAGACTGTCCCGATCGGCCTTGTCGGTGTCGATCGTCGCGTTACGCTGGCGCACATAGACGGTCGTCTTGCCCGCCTCGCCGATCCCGGGGGTGAGCGTCACCACGACCGGGACATAGTTGTTGTCGGAGAACATGTCGGTCGGACCGGCGCTCTCCCACGTGTGTGGAGCCTCTTTGAAGATCGGTCCGATCGCAAAGCCAAGCGCGGGGAGGACAAAGGCCGACGCGGCGATGGCGCCCGCGGCGTTGGTCGTTCCGGTCATGAACCGCCGGCGCGTGACGGTCTCTCCGTCGAACGCCCCCGGTATCAGCCGGTCGGCCGTGTAGCGGGACTTGTGCTGACCGTGCTTGTCGGACACGACCGAAACAATATCGAGTGAGCGGGGCCCCGGCTTGTCAAACGGTCAAGCGGAGGCGAGGCTGCGCATCGCTTCCAAGGCATCGGGCGAACCGGCCCGCGTGAGAGCCTTGGCGCGCTCGTGATGGGGAGTGGCGCCCCAGCCGACCGCGCGCGCCCCGGCCGTCCAGACGGCGGCGGCCAGCTTGGGCTTGCCGCTCCCGTGGGCAAGGGCGCTGAGCGTGATCACGTCGGCCAGCTCGGCCACGGCCTCGACGTCGCCGAGCTTGACCAGACGAGCCAGGCCGAGCGCATAGAGGCAGTCGCCGGCGAGCAGGCCGAGATCGTCCTCGGGCGGTCGCACGACGCGCGGGGCGTGGTAGTGCAGCAGATAGCCCTCGTAGATCGCCTCGACCAGCAGCTCGTACTCGGCGGCCCGTCCATCCACCCGCGGGCCGGATGCGGCAAGCTGCGCAGGACCGATGGGTGGTGGGGACCCATGGGTCCCCATGGAGCCGTCCGTGCCCGTCGGACCATCGGGTCCGGCCGATTCGAGCGGGCCGGTTGGCCGGTCAGAACCAGCGACACCGCCGACCGGGGGGTCGGCGACCAGGCTCCTCATCGGGCCGCCCTCCTCGAGCAGCAGCGTTCTCAGCCGCTGCAGCGACGAGCGGGGAAAGGCTGCCTCCTGCGACCAACGACCGTCCGCCGCGGAGCTGTGCGCGCGGTCGTCGTTCACGTCAGCTCCGCGAAGGCCGCCGCGGCGGCCGACAGCGTCAGATCGAGCTGCTCCGGGGTGTGGACAAGCGAGGGGAACCATGCCTCGAACTGCGACGCAGGCGCATACACGCCGCGCGAGAGCAACTCGCGGCACCACGTCGCGTACGCCTCCAGGTCGCACGCCTGAGCACTCGCCAAGTCGGTGACCGGGGCCTCGCTGAAGAAGACCGTCAAGAGGCCCGGAGCGCTCGACACCTGTATCGGATATCCACCCGCCTCGGCGGCGGCCGCACGAAGGCCGGTGGCGAGCTCGTCGGTGAACGAGACCAGCCGCTGATAGGCCGCATCGTCGAGCATGCGCAATGTCGCGAGACCGGCCGCCACCGCGAGCGGGTTTCCGGAGAGCGTGCCCGCCTGGTAGACCTCACCGGCGGGCGCCAGCATCCGCATCAGCTCTGCGCTGCCACCGACGGCGCCCGCCGGCAGCCCGCCGCCGATGATCTTGCCCATGATCGTGAGGTCCGGCTCGACCCCCGCCAGTTCCTGCATGCCGCCGGCGGCCACCCGAAAGCCGCTGATGACCTCGTCGAAGATCAGCAGTGCGCCGATGGCGTCGGCGCACTCGCGCAGGAGCTCGAGAAAACCATCGCGCGCGGGCACGACACCCATGTTGGCGGGCAGCGGCTCGACGAGGATCGCGGCGATGTCCTCAGCAGCGGGGCCGGGCGCGCCCGCCATCTCGTGTGCGCCCGCCGCGCTCGCGCCGAGCGAACGGCCCCCTGTGGCGGCGAGCAGCGAGTCGGCGTCGTTCCACTGGACGATCGTGGTGTTCGCCGCCGCGGACGCTGGCACCCCCGGGCTGGAGGGCAGCGCGTGCGTGGCGAGGCCCGAGCCGGCTAGCGCGAGCAGACCGTCGACGTGCCCATGGTAGGCGCCCGCGAACTTGACGATTCGCTCGCGGCCCGTGGCGGCGCGGGCGAGGCGCAGAGCGGTCATCGTCGCCTCGGTGCCCGAGGAGGTCATGCGCAGCATGTCGACCGACTCCATCCGACGCGCGATCTCGGCGGCGAGGTCGACCTCGCCCGCGGTCGGAGCGCCGAAGCTCGTGCCGCTTTCAGCCGCGGCGATCACGGCCGCGAGCACCCGCGGATGGGCGTGGCCGTGGATCAGGGGCCCCCAGGAGCAGACGTAGTCGACGTAGCGGTTGCCGTCCACGTCGACGAGCTCCGCGCCTGCGCCGCGCTCGACGAAGATCGGGTCGCGACCGATCGCGCGCATCGCGCGCGCGGGTGAGTTGACCCCCCCGGGGAGCAGCTCGAGAGCGCGGTGATACAGCTCGGTCGAGCGTGTATCTGTCAGAGATGCCGGCATGGGATCAATGAGGCGAACGCTGGGTTACGGCGGCGGTTACCCGCTCGCTCCGAAATGACGCCCACTAGACGCCGGCGTGCTCGCGCTCCCAGTTCTTGAAGTCATCGGTGAAGTAGAGCAGTCGGATCTTCTTGAACTCGGTCGACGAGTAGAGCGTCGCCCGCTCATCGATTCCCGTCATGTCGGCGATCGAGTCGAGGATCGCGTCGCACTCCTGCTTGGAGCGGCCGTGCGCCATGGTAAAGACCGAATAGGGCCAGTCAGCGTAGGTGGGACGCTGATAGCAGTGGGAGATGCCACGCACCGCCGCCATCTGGCGCCCGACATCGTGGATGTCCGCATCCGGAACCTTCCACACGCCCATCCCGTTCGCCGAGAAGCCCGCCCGGCGGTGGTAGAGGATCGCCGCCACGCGACGCAGCAGTCCACGCTCCTGCATGCCCGCGAGGTGATCGAGGAAGCGGTCCTGATCGAGCCCCAGCGCCGCGGCTGCGTGCGCGTATGGTTCGGGCACGACCGGCATATCACCCTGCAGCGCCCTGATGACCTCGATGTCGCGCTCATCATAGGGCTGCGGGTCGAGCTCGATTGGCTCGGCGGCGGCGGCGGCCGAGGCAAGCGCCTCGGTATCGCCCTCCATCTCGAGGTCCATCCTGATCTTAAAGAGCTTGAGCGTCGGCAGCTGGCGCACCGACTCGGCGCCCGACTCGGCGGCGAGCGTCTGCAGCGTTCCGTCGAGCCCGAGTGGCGAGTCGGGCTCGACGGCGATCGTGAACCACAGGTTGAATTCGTGACTGCGCAGGTAGTTGTGGGAGACGCCCGGGTGGGAGTTGATCGCCTGCGCGGCTCGATGCGGGTTCTCCGGGTCCACCTTGGCTGCGACGAGCATCGACGAATAGCCGAGAGCGCGCGTGTCGAAGATCGGCGTGACCTGGCGGATGATGCGCTCGTCGAGCAGGTATCGCACGCGCGACATCGCCTCGCCCTCCTCGATCCCGGCGAGCTCGGCGACACGCAGGTAGGGGCGCGGCTCGATCGGGAAGCTGCCCTGCATCAAGTTGAGCAGGCGCTTGTCGAGATCGCCCAACGCGATCGCCGCGCCGTACTTGCGGCTGCGGAGCTTGGGGGTGGCCGCATCTGCGGTTATGCCGTCTGTGGTCATATCGGTCTGGATCGTCGGCGCTCGAGGTGCTCTGCGGTCTTCTCGGGCTGCTCTAGCGGTCTTTGGGTGGTCGTGGTGGCGTCGTGGTGGTGATTGGAGGGCTAGGCGGCTTCGGACAGCCAGCGGGCGGCGTCCTTGGCGTGGTAGGAGATGACGATGTCGGCTCCGGCGCGGTGAAGCGAAGTCAGGATCTCGGTCACCGTGGCGCGCTCGTCCATGTATCCCGCCGCCGCCGCCGCCTTGACCATCGCGTACTCTCCGCTCACGTTATACGCAGCTACGGGCAGGCGCGTGGCGCTCTTGACCGCCCTGATCAGGTCGCCGTACGCCAGCGCCGGCTTGACCATCACCATGTCGGCCCCCTCGCTCGCGTCGAGCAGCGCCTCGCGCACCGCCTCGAGACCATTGGCGGGGTCCATCTGGTAGGAGCGGCGGTCGCCGAAAGCCGGCGCCGAGCCGGCGGCGTCGCGGAACGGGCCGTAGAAGGCCGAGGCGAACTTGGCCGAATAGGCGAGGATCGGCACCTCGGAGAAGCCCTCGGAGTCGAGCTCCGAGCGGATCGCGCCGACGCGCCCATCCATCATGTCCGAGGGAGCGACGATGTCGGCGCCCGCCCGCGCATGGCTGACGGCGGCGCGCGCGAGCAGCTCGAGCGTCGCGTCGTTGTCGACGCTTCCATCCTCGCGCAACACCCCGCAATGGCCGTGATCGGTGTACTCGCACAGGCACACGTCTGTGATCACGAGCAACTCCGGCAGAACCTGCTTGATCGCGGCGGCGGCGAGCTGGATGATGCCCTCCTCGTCCCACGCGGCCGAGCCTTCGGGATCCTTCTCGGCGGGGACCCCGAACAACAACACGGCGGCGAGTCCGAGCGCGGCTACCTCGCGCGCCTCCTCGACGGTCGCGGCGATCGACAGGCGCTGGACACCGGGCATGCCCTCGATCGGCTCGCGCGCAGGTGCGGTCTCGGAGACGAACAGCGGAAGCACGAGCCTGTCTGCGCGCAGCTCCGTCTCGCGCACCAACCCGCGCAGAGCCGGGGAGGCGCGCAGCCTGCGCATGCGCGTGGTGGGAAAGGCCATCGCACTCCCCAGGTTACTCCGCGCGGCGTAGCCCGAGCCGGGCGAGCACGCCGAACAGGAGCATGAGGCCGACCAGATGGACGATCGAGACGCCGATGCCGGGGGAGGCGCCGTTGACGGCAGCGTCGAGCGCCTGCAGGGCGGCCTTATAGGGAAAGGCGAACGAGATGGCCCCGATCACGTCGTACAATCCGGTCGCGACCGACCCGCTCGGCACGAGCGCGAGGAAGGCGAGCGGCAGAGAGAGCAGGAAAGCGAGCAGCGACGCCGCGCGCACCTCGCGCGCGAGCGCGCCGATCGCGACCCCGAGCGCCGCAAAGCTGAGCGCGCCGAGCACTAGCGCGAGGACCCACATCCCGATGCGCGAGATGTCGAGCGCGACAAACGCGCTCACGCCGAGCAGCATCGCGAAGGCCACCGCAAACGCGCACCCCGCCGCCAGCAGTGCCTTCTCGGCGAGCAGCGCCTCGCGCGAGATCAGAGACCCGCGCGCTCTGGGCTGGGCTGCCGGCTCAGGCGAGGCGCCCGCGGTCGACGGGCGCGGCGGAGTGGGGGGGCGTCTGATCAAGCGAGCGATCGTGTGCTCTTCGCGCTCGAGCGCGATCCCACCGGCGGCGAGCAGCACGCAGACGAACATCAGCGAGATGCTGACAGCCACCACCACCGCGTAGGTGTCGAGCGGTGTGCGTTTGCCATGCAGCAACGTGCTGTGGACCTCGATCGGCTGGCTGACGGTCGTGAGCACGTTCTTCGCCAGACCGAGGTTGCCGGCTGCGAAACTGGCGAAACCGGCCACCCGCACAAGGGTCGCGCGATCCCTCCCGAGCGGCTGACGTCGCGCGATGGCAGTGAGCGCCGGCGAGATATGGCTCAGCCCGATGATCTCCTGGCTCGACCCGAGCACGCCGAGCGTGCCGCCCGTGAGCAGCAGGTCGATGTCGTGCACCGCGACGCTCTTGATCTGCTCAGAGAGCGCGAGGTTGGCCTGAGCGAGGGTGGAATTGATGGTGGAACGCACGAACGACTGCTTCAGCGCGTCGCCGTTGTAGATCACCGCGACCTGGGCCTGGTTCACTCCCGAGGAGATCTTCGAGACGATGTCCGGGGGGATTACGATCGCCGCGAGCACGTCGCCGGAGGCGACCTTGCCGACAGCGGCGGCGCGTGTGGGAACGCGCACCACGTGCACCTGGCTGAACAGCTTGTCGGTGTATTCGGCCAGGCCGATACGCGTGCCACCGAGCGTGATCGTCTCGCCGGGAGGCGTCTGGTCGACGATCGCGATGCGCGGCTTCGCGGGACTCCGAGAGATGGCCAACCCGATCAGGAGCGCGATCGCGGCCGGGTAGACGACGAGCAGCGCCACGAGCAGGCGCGAGCGCCCCAGGATCAGCAGATCCTTGCCCAGCAGCCACTTCATCGAACCGCCCCTCTCCGCGCAGACGCATGCCGTCGGCAGAACACAGGCGACAGGCGATATGAAAGGGACGGGATAAGTTTGGCTGCCTGGTTAAGGAAGTCCCCCGCGCGCGGGGTGCACCCCAAAGAGAAGAGTCCCCTCACCGCCCACTCCGGCTGCCCAGAAACGATACGAACGCCTGCTCGAAGTCGCCCTCGCCATCGCAACCCGCCTCGCTGGCGAGCTCCTTGGGCGAGCCCTCGAACAGGAGCCGGCCCTGGTCGAGCACCACCACACGTTGGGCATAGCGCTCGGCCTCGGCGACGATGTGGGTGGAGAACACGACGCTCGTGCCGCGCGCAGTAAGCGCGCCGATGAATTGCCACAGGCGCTCGCGCTGGCCGGAGTCAAGCGAGGATGACGGCTCGTCGAGCAGGATCACGGGCGGGTCGGCAAGCAGCCCGAGCGCGACGTTCACGCGCTGGCGGTTGCCGCCCGAGAGGCGGTCCACACGCTCCGCCGCACGATCTGAGAGACCGGTTTGGTCGAGCATCCGCGCCAGCGCCGCCTCCGGGTCGGGGACCTTCTCCAGGCGCGCGAACAGTCGCAGATTCTCGGCAACCGACAGCTTCGAGTAGAGCGCCGGCTGCTGCGGTACCCACCCGATCTCCCCCGCCGCGCGACTGACGGTGCCCGCGCTCGGCTCCTGGACACCAGCGAGGATCGACAGCAGCGTGGTCTTGCCCGCCCCGTTGGGCCCGATCACGGCCACCAGCTCACCGGCATGGGCAACGAACGAGATATCGTGCAACGCCTCGCGCGAGCCGTAGCGCTTGGCGAGACCTGCGACGCGCAGGACGGGCTCGCGTGACAGGACGCTCGGCGCCTTCACATCAGCCCACCGGAGCGCTCCCACGGCTCGAACGCCAGGTGACGATGGAGATAGATGGCGGTCTCGCGCAACACGGAGAGGATCGGGAGGGCCACGAGCGCACCGATGACCCCGTACAACTGCAGTCCGAGCAGCAGCGCGAAGATCACGAGCAGCGGGTTGATTCGCAGCGTGTGGCTGAAGATCTGGGGCGCCACGACATGACCCTCGAGCTGCTGCAAGGCGAGGAACAGCAGCGCCACCCACAGGGCGCTGATCGGGTCGCTGAACAGCGCCAGCGCGACGGGAGGCAGCGCGCCGAGGATCGGGCCTATGTAGGGGACAAGCTCCATCACGCCATAGAACACGGCGAACGCGAGCGCGTACTTGCGACCGTCGGGGAAGATCCCGAGCACGCCGAACACATACAGCGCGATGCCCGCGGATGCGCCCATGATCACGCTGAACAGGAGCTGGCCGCCGACATAGCGCGAGACGGCGTGCTGGGCGAGCGTCGGATAGTCGTCGGCGGGCGTACCGTCGCCGGGGGGCATCGCCTGGCGCGTGAGCTTGCCGATCGACTGGCCGTAGACGAGCATGTACACCGACAGGACGAACACAAGCACGAGATCGACAAGCGCTTTGGCCACTTCGGACAGCAGCGCACCGAGGACCGAAGTAAGTTTGCCGGCGCTCTTGGAAACCTGGTCCTGCAGTGTCTGCAGGGCCGTCTTGCCTTGACTCACGAGTTTGGCGTGGACGCCGTGTTTGTTCAGATAGGCCTGAAGGCTCGCGATCTGGCTGTTGGCTTCATTCACGATGTGAGGGAGATTGTGGGTAAACGTGCGAACCTGACCTGCGATCGGATTGGCCAGCAGGAAGCCCACCCCGGCGAGCGTCAGGAAGAATGCTAGGTATACGGCCAACACCGCCAGCCCGCGCGGCAGCTGCGTGCGCCGCTGCAGGAAGGCGACGAGTGGGTTCAGGATCAGCGCGATGACCGCGGCGACGACGAAGATCAACAAGACCTTGCCCGCCGCCCGGGCGAGCGCCCACAGCGCGAGCAGCGACAGGGGCAGCAACACGAGCTGCACCCAGCGCGGCACGACGACGCGGGGCGGCGCGGCCGGGGATGCTGCGGGCGTGTCGACCAGCTCACGCTCGGCGTCTGTGGGCGCCTGCGCCTCGGCCTGCGCCGGCGCTCCGACGGGCTCGTGCTCGGCGCTGGTCGGCGCCTGCGACGGAGTGCTCCCCTGCTCGCTCATCGCGCGCCCGCTGAAGCTGCCTTGGGACTCGTGGCTGCTGTCATCGACCCTCCAACGATGGGCAGAGTATGGCTGAGCGCGAGGCGGCGCCAGGGACGAGCGCCGGCGTTGCGAGCATCTTGTTCGTGGGCGATCTCGTCGGCAGCATCGGGCGCCACACGCTGCTCGAGTGCCTGCCTGCCCTGCGCGAGCGTTACTCACCGACGTTCATCGTCGTCAACGGCGAGAACGTGGCCGGTGGCCTTGGGATCACGCCGAAGGCCGCCAACGAGCTGCTGCGCAACGGCATCGACGCGATCACGCTCGGCAACCATGCCTACCATCGTCGCGAGATCTATCCGTATCTAGACACGCAGGAGCGGATCGTGCGGCCGTTCAACTACCTGCGCGGGCAGCCAGGACGGGGGGTATGCGTCGTCGAGAAAGACGGAGTGAGGCTCGGCGTCCTGAACCTGAGCGGCAACCTGTTCCTGAAGGCGGGACGCTCAGCCTTCACCGAGGTCGAGCCGGCGCTGCGCGAGCTCGGCAGCGTCGAGCACATCCTCGTGGACATGCACGCCGAGGCGACCAGCGAGAAGGTGGCGCTCGGATGGCTGCTCGACGGGCGCGTGACCGCGGTCGTGGGAACCCACACGCACGTCCCCACGGCCGACGCGCGCGTGCTGCCCGGCGGCACCGCCTACATCACCGACGTCGGCATGACAGGCCCGCGTGGCGGTGTGATCGGCGTCAAGCGAGAGCAGGCGCTCGAGGCGCTCGTGACGCAGATGCCCGTGCGCTTCGAGACCTCCAAGGAGGACCCGTGGTTGATGGGGGTGTTCGTGCGCTGCACTACGCCGTTGCGAGCCGATTCGATCGAGCAGATTCTGATGGCACAGCCCGCGCCTGCGAACCCGAACCCGACCAGCTGAGCTGCCCGAGCAGGGCGAGCATCGCAAGCCCGAAGAACCACGGGATGTAGAGGTAGAACCAGTGGTCGATGCCGAGCTGGACCGCCACCAGCACGGCGGCGGCCGTCGCGGCCAGGCCGACGAGGTCGGCGCGCCGCGGCAGGATCGCGACCGACACAGCCAGCGCGAGCGCGGCGCCCTGTACCGCCGCTTGCACGTATTCGAGGGAGGGCTTGCCTCCATAAAGGCCCCAGATCGAGAAGGGCGATTCGCGGTCGGCCTGGTAGGCGAAGGTGCGCTGGAAGATCGTGTGCAGCGAGTCGTGCGTGAGCGCCGGAACCGACACGATCGCTGCGGTCAGCAGGAAGGCGCCGGCGAACAGCGCCACGGCGAGCACACGGCGCGCACGGGCGATTCCGGCGAGGCCGTGGGTGCACAGCAGGGGCGCGAGTGCCAGCGGCGCGAACTTCGTTAGCCCCGCAAGCGCCGCGAACACCCCTCGCACGGGCGATGAGGAGGCGACCCTCCATCGCGGGGAGCAGGCGAGCAGGGCCACAAGCACCAGCGCGGCCACGAGCGAGTCGTTGGAGTTGCTCTCCAGGGTGAACAGCGTGAACGGGTAGGAGACCCATGCGTAGGCGAGCGCGATCCCGAGCGCCGGGCCGCGCACGCGGCGCCCGAGCAGGAACAGTAGCGCGACCGCGAGTAGGTCGAACACAATCGCGGCGGCGTGCGCGGCGGGCAGATCGTCCCAACGCCCGCTCCATCCGAAGACCCGCTGGAAGGGGACATAGGCCTCGTAGTTGACCGGACCGTAGGTGTCGCCGTGTTCGTTGTCGGTGGGATAGCCGCCGTACAGGACCTTGTCGTGAACGATCCGCTGGGCCCCGATAACGCCCGCGTAGCCGACGTCGATCACGTTCGAGTCGGTGACGTTGAGACCGACGCGAAAACCGATCAGGAACACGACGCCGACGGCGAGCCACGGGGCCGGCACCAGCAGGCGGATCGGCTTCGGATCGGCTCGGTCCGGGGAGTGGCGACCGACACGGGCGAGCAGGAGCATCCGCACGAGCAGGTAGACGAGCGGCGGGTAGGCCAGCGGCGTCGAAGCGTAGATGCGCCCGTGGTTGAAGAATGCCAGCGACACCGAGAACGACAGCAGCACGAGCAGGTCCAGGTGCAGAAGGCGCAGTGGTTTGTGCCAGTCGAAGAACGGCAGGAAGAACAGCACGCATAGGGGAATCCAGATGTAGAGCGCGTTCACGTGCTTGCCAAACGCGCCCGGATAGCCGCGCGCCATCGACCATGCGATCTGAAAGCCCGTCCACTGTTCCAGCACGCGGCCGTTGCGGTCGGCGATGATGACCTGGCCGACCTCCTTGCCCCGCTTGGAGAAGTAGCTCACCTGCCAGCGCGCTGGGCCCTTCAGATATGCGCCACCATAAGAGCCCCGGTAGCGCGCCCGCACCGCGCGCATCTTCGGCAGCGCGCCGGCGATCTCGAGCACACGGTTGGACGAGAGCGTGCGTCCGATCGGAGGGGTGTCGGACGCGACCACCGGAATCGGGGCTTCTGGGTCGGCGGCGGTCGTGGTCGGGCTCGACGCTGCCGTCGACGAGGCGGTCGCCGCGACCGGAGCGGCGGCGATGCCTAGCGCAAGCGCGCACGACAGCGCGATCGAAACGGTACGCGCGACCATCAAGCGAGGGTACCGGTGGCCTGAGCGCGTCAGCGCGGCTCTACCTCGAAATGGTCCCCGACGAGGGCGGCCACGTCACGGATGGCCCACTGCTCGGGCTCTTGGCGGACGTCCAGCCCGCACACGATCAACCCCCCGAGCGAATCTTCCGCACGCAGCGACCCGTGCGAGCCGCCGCCGGCGTGAGCCTGGCCCCCAAGGTCGACGAACTCCCGGCCGGGGGCCGCCGAGAGCAGCACGTCACCCGAGGTGGAGCAGGTGAGCGCCGACCACACACGATCCAGCGCATCGGGATGATCGGGCGCGATGAGGCGACCGTCGCGGACGTGCGCGTCGAGAACCGCAGGGCTCCCTTCGACGCTCCAAGCACGCCCCCGCAAATCCTCGATATCGCCACCCGGACAGAAGCGCAACTCGCCGCGCCCCGGGCTCGCGATAACCCCTTCCAACGCCGCCCCGTGGACATCGCGCTCCAGCCACATCACGAGCTCTACGCCCTCCACACCCAATCCCCGTCGCACCAGCTCGGGGCGCAGTCGATCGGGTCTGTCCTCGTCGAGCACATAGACCATCGCCGCGCGCTGGGACGGGCATACGGCGATGCTCGGCCGCTCCGTGCCGGCCCTCCCGCCGGCCTCGGCGCGCGAGCCGGGCGCGAGCACTCCGAGCTCTGCGAACTGCGTCTGCAGCGAGATCGTCTCTGTGATGGGCGCCTGAGAGTGGTCGGCCATCACGATCACTGCGTGCTCCTCCAGGAACTCGTCGACGCCGCCGGCGGCTTGCATCACGCGCGCGAGCTGCGCGTCGGCCAGCGCGATCGAGCGCACCTGGCCGCCCGGTCCCGAGCGGTGGGAGTGCCAGTCGTTGTCGGGCAGCGAGAGCAGGAGGAAGTCGAACAGGTCGTGCTCGACGAGGTACGCGCCGACGCAGCCCGAATGGCGGTCGCGCACGCCGGGCATCCCGAGATTCGAGCGGCAACCGGTCTGGCGGCTCGCGAAGATGTCCGCGTAGAACAGCTCGCGCGGGCCCATCACCGCGTGGCGCAGCAGCGTCGAAGCGAGGCGTGTAAGGGCGGTGTCGCGCTGCGGCTCGTGGCGGTGGCGCCCGCGGTACATCAGGTAGGTCGTGCCCGCCGTGCGCGCGCCGGCGTCGTCGAGCTTCTCGAAGACGGTCGCCGTCCGCCGCGAGAGGTGAGCGCCGTTCATGTTGTAGACCGTGTCGGTCAACTGGCGGGCGAGGCCGACGCGCTGGGAGGCACGGAAGCTCGACCCGTACTCGACGTAGCGCTCCTCGGAGCGGTGGTACCAGCTCATGCCCGGGATCTCGTGGCGGTCCTGCCACGCGCCCGTGACGATCGACGCGGCGCAGACAGGGGTCACCGACGGGAACGCCGCGACGCAGTCGGGCATGTAGCGCCCGCGCTCCATCAACGCCGCGAGCGTCGGCGCCTCGCCGGCCGCGGCCGCGCGCGCGAGCATCGCCGGCGCCATTGCGTCGATCACACAGAGGACGAGCTTCGTCGGCGCTCCCGTGACCCGCGCAGCCGCCGAGCCGGGCATCAAGCTGTCCTGCCCCGACATGCCAGCTAGCGGCGAAGGATTCGCAGGCCAGCGTACTTCTCGCCCGCGCGCGAGCGCGCCCCCAGCCACAGCCAGGCGAACAGCGCGACCGCCACATACCCGAGCGGGTGCAGCAGCGCAACGAGCGCGGCGAGCGCGAGCGAGACCGAGTCGAGGTAGATCGTGACCGCTTCGCGCGCGGCGCGATCGGGCAGTCGCGCGCGGGTGCGCGCCGCCAGCGGGCGCACCACCGCCTGTGCCAGCGCAGCCGCCGCTGCCCCCCCGATCAAGCCGGGCAGGGCGTTGTCGCCATGCGCGGCCAGCGTTCCAGCGAATAGCAGCGCGCCGACGCCGACCCCGATACCGGCGAGCGCGGCCGCCGGCCGGCCCGCCTCGAAGCGCTCCGCGCCTAGTCGCATCTGCACGAGGTAGGCGAGCACGAGGGCAGCCGCCGCGGCGGCGAGCCACCAGCCGGAGCGCAGGAAGCCGTAGGCGCCGTGGGCGAAGCTGACGCCGAGCACGCCGCTCGACGCGAGCGCGCCGGTGAGCAATGCCGGCAGGAACGGGCGAACTCCCGCCGCGAGCGCGAGGCCAAGGCCAAGGCCGACATAGAAGACGAGACCGTTCATGGAGCAGTGGCGATCTTTATGGAAAGTGGCCCTTTACGGGGAGGCGATTGTTCGGGGGGCGCAAATCGTCGTGACAGGTGTGATCGTTGCAGGAGATGTGATCGCTTGGAGCGTGCGCTACCTTGGGAGCGGCCATGACGATAGACGACCCCTCCGGCGGCGGGGAGCGGGCGCGCCCGACGGCCCACGAACTGAGGCGCTACGAGACGCTGTTCGCCGAGCGCACGCGCGGGATGCGAAGCTCGGCGATGCGCGACATGATGTCGCTCACCGAACGCCCCGAGGTGATCTCGCTGGCCGGAGGCCTCCCCGAGACGCGGACGTTTCCCCCCGAGCTGTACGCGAAGCTGATGGCGAAGGTCGCCGCCGAGTCCACAGCGCGGGCGCTCCAGTACGGGCCCACGGAGGGGATGGCGTGCACCGTGGAGTGCATCGTCGAGGTGATGGCCCGCGAAGGCACCTCCGTGGACCCCGACGAGGTGCTCGTCACGACCGGCGGCCAGCAGGTGATCGACCTGATGTGCAAGGCGTTCGTCGACCCCGGCGACACGATCGTGGCAGAGGCCCCCACCTACCCGGGCGCGGTGCCCACATTCGACGCCTATCAGGCGCGCGTGGTTCAGATCGAGATGGACGCAGACGGGATGCCAATCGACGAGCTGGAGCGGACGCTCGACCGCCTGCGGGAGGAGGGGCGCAGCCCGAAGTTCATCTACACGATCCCCAACTTTCAGAACCCGGGCGGGGTGACGATGTCGCTGCCACGCCGCCACCGCCTCGTGGAGGTGGCGCGCGAGCGCGAGATCCTGGTGCTCGAGGACAACCCCTACGGGTTGCTGCGCTACGAGGGCGATCCGCTCCCGACGCTCCACTCGCTCGACGCGCTCGCCGCCGCGCGGGGAGGCGCGTCGGACTTCGTCGTCTACCTGGGGACGTTCTCGAAGATCCTCTCCCCCGGCGTGCGCCTCGGCTGGGCGGTTGCGCCCCGGCCGGTGATGGAGAAGCTCAATCTGTGCAAGCAGGGCGCCGACCTGTGCTCCTCGCCGGTGACGCAGCTGTTCGTGGCCGCGTACTTCCAGGAGTGGGCGGGCACGCGCGATGGGCGAGGCGCGGGGCGCGACGCGCGCGGTGGACGCGGCACGGGGGACGGCGGCAAGCGTGGCACGGGAGGCGACGGGGGGGAGCCGATGTGGCTGGCGCACCTGGAGTCCTTGAAGGATCTCTATCGCACCCGCCGCGACGCGATGCTCGAGGCGCTCGCGGAGCACTTCGGGTCGGACGCCTCCTGGACCAGGCCGCGGGGGGGGTTGTTCATCTGGGCGACGCTCCCCGACTACATCGACACCACCGACCTCCTCGCGCGCGCGCTCGAGAGTGAGGCAGTCGCGTTCGTCCCCGGCCGAGCCGCCTACCTCGACGGGCGCGGCGCATCCTCGATGCGCCTCAACTTCGCGGGCGTCCCCGAGCAGGACATCCGCGAGGGGATCAGGCGTATCGGCAAGGTCGTGCGCGAGCAGGTGGGCCTGTTCGGGACGCTCACCGGCGCCGAGCCCACGCCGGCCGCGGAACCGGCCCGCGAGGCGAGCGACACGGACGCCGGGCTCGCTCAAGTCGTGCAGTTGCCGCAGCGCGAGAATCGACGCGAGCGGCGCTGTCGCTGAGAGCGACCGTCGATGCAGTTCGCCCCCGCGCATGCGCGGGGGCGCCGACCGGTACATGTACCGGTCGGTCCGGGATGTGCATGCACATCCCGGTTCGGAGCCGCACATGTGCTGGCCGCCGCGCGCCGACAGCCGCCGCGCGCTCTAGGAATCCCCCGCCGCGAAGTCCTCGGGGGTGACCTCGTCGAGGAACTCCTTGAAGCGCTCCACCACGTCCTCGGATTCCTCGACGTTGTGCTCGAACTCGATCGCCGACTCAGCGATGACCTCCTCGGCGGCGAAGATCGGCGCGCCGGCGCGAACCGCCAGCGCGATCGCGTCGCTCGGCCGCGAGTCGATCTCCATCTCGCGCCCGTTGACGCTCAGCGTGATCGACGCGAAGAACGTGTTTTCGCGCAGCTCGGTCACCGCCACCTGCGTGCACTTGACGTCAAGCTCGCCTAGCATCTCGCACAGCAGGTCGTGGGTCATCGGCCTGGGAGTGCTCGCTCCCTGCAGCTTCATCAGGATCGACGCTGCCTCGGGGTGGCCAATCCAGATCGGCAGGAACTTGTTGCCCTCAACCGTCTTCAGCAGCACTATCGGCTGCTTGCCGACCATATCGAAGCTCACGCCGTAGATGACCATCTCCTGCACGACATTCCTCCACAGGGGGAATCCAGAGTATAGGTGCCCGCCCCGCTTCCGGCCCAGCCGTGTGGCCGGCGCAGCGGGTCCCCTCAGGGGCGTACCCGGAAGCTCCAGAGCTTGTTGCCGAGGAAGTTGAGCGGCGTCGCCGCCGCCACCGCAAACGCCTCGGCCGGTACCTTGGCGAGCCCAACGACCTCCACGAACAGCGTGAGCAGCAGGAGCCCAAAAGCAGCCGCGAGGAGGCTCACGGTGAAGAAGCGAACGGCCTGGAAGTGGATCTGGCCCGCCGAGGCGTCGAACGTCCAATGGCGATTGAGCACGAAGTTGTTCGTTACGCCCACAAGCCAGGCGACCGCGTACGCCGGCTGGTAGGCGACGTGCAGCACGTGCACACACAACGCGTAGACGCCAAGGTTGAGAACGAACCCCGTGCCCCCGACCATCGCGAAGCGGATCAGCTGGAGCCAGTTGGCCGGCCGGCGCATGCCGTGCAGCAAGCGCGTGTGAGGGCGCTGCTCGCCGCGCTGAGCGGCACCGCTAGGGCGAACGTCCACGGCTGTGTCCTGTGCGGGCATCCGACCAGGGTACCTGAGGGGCGTCGGATCGGCCTTGCCTGCCGGTGGCCACGCGACCGGCGTGGCCCGGCGGCGACGCGACCGGCTGTCCGGCGATCCGACCGGCGCGGTCCAGCAGCCAACGACGCTAGCCTGTTGGCGGGTGAGCATCGGGTCGAACAGGACACTCCGAGCGGGCTCGCAGAGGGGTCTGCTGCTATCGCGCTACACGCTCGCGGGCGCCCTGCTCGTGGCGGCGATCGTCGGCGGCGGCGCCGTGCTGTCGAGCGGCGGCGGGAATCCTGCAACGGTGCGGGCGACGAGGGCGGATGCGGCGCCTGGACCCGCGGCGCCAGGAACCGTCGGCAGCCCGAGGGGGAGCGCAGGACAGACCGCTGGCAGCCCCAGCCGGCAGGTCGAACAGGCCGGCGGCCAGGGTCGAGGGATCGGAGCGCACGCCAACACGAGCGCTACGGGGGCCGCGACCGTCGGACCGAACGGGTCGATCGCGGTCGCCGAGGTGCGCGATCCCGAAGAAGCGAGGAGCTTCCCAGTGCCGGCGTCGGTGCACCATCGGTCGGCGACCTCGCCGAGCGTGGCTGGCGAAGCGGCGGTCGCTCCCGGCGCCGCCTCCGACGCGGAAATCCGCAAGGAGCTCGGCGAAGAGGAACGCGCCAAGGCCCAGGAACGTGCGGCGCTGCGCAACGCTCTGGCGCCAGTGGCCGGGGGCTTCTCCGTCGGCGGTAACGGCACGATCCCGATCCCTGCGAACGTCCCCGAAGCGGTACAGCGTGTGGTCGCCGGCGGCAACGCGATCGCCGACTTCCCCTACATCTGGGGGGGTGGGCACGGATCGTTCATCGACAAGGGGTATGACTGCTCGGGCTCGGTCAGCTACGCGTTGGCGGCGGGCGGGCTGCTCAGCGCACCGCTCGTGTCCGGCGATCTGGCCTCCTGGGGAGATCCGGGACCGGGACGCTGGATCACGATCTACGCCAACGCCGGTCACACGTTCATGGATGTGGCCGGCATGTGGTTCGACACCGCCGGGCGCAGCGGACCGTATGCATCGCGCTGGCTCGTCTCCACGCCGCCGCTCGAAGGCTACGCCGTACGCCACCCGCCGGGGCTCTAGCCGGCGGCTCCGCCTCAGAGCGGCCGGCACCACGCGGCCCGCGCTGACGCGCCTTCTAGCGATTCAGAACGACGGCGCTGAGCACGGTCGTCGTCTGCGGGCTCTGGCGCGAGGCGTTGCGGGCAAAGAGGCGCAACGTCAGCTTCAGCCTGTGGATGAGCGCCAGATGGGAGGCGGTGCGCGAAGAGAACTTGACCCGGATCGTGCCCTGGCCGGCTTTTGTCGTCACCAGCACCGCCGTGCCCACCACGATCGCGCTGGGGGAGCCCTTCGGCAGGCCCGTGGCGGTCGCGCCGCGTATGCCGAGGCGCTTGGCCGTGGCGCCGTCGAGCAGGACCTGAATGCTCCCTGCCACCTGCTCATTGACCGTGTAGCGCACGGCGAGGCCGCCACTCAAGGCTTTCTTCAACGACTTGGACACGACGAAGCCGCCGACAACAGGGGCAGGAGTCGACGCCGGCGTGCCCGACTGGCCCGACGGCGAGGTAGCGGCGAAGCTACCAGCGCTTGGCGATGAGCCGGCGGGGGCTATGCTCGAAGGACGAGGCGGTCCGACTACTATCACCGGATTTGTGGCACTCGCGGAGTCGCCGCCGGTGTCGGTTATCTTTAGCGTGACATAATAGGTACCACCGTATGTGTATGAGTGAAAGACACTCGCGTCGCTTTCGCCGCTCAACGGGGCGCTGCCGTCGCCAAAGTTCCATTCGTATTCGGCAACGCCAAGAGAGACCTTGGACTCGGTCGCATCGAAGCCTACGACATCGCCCACGTTGACGGCGTTGGGCGATGTGAACTGTGGCACGAGTGAGACGCCCGGTATACACGCCACACCTGGATAGTCCCTCGTGAGGGCAGCCTGGTTGTACTCGGTATTAAGGTAATAGTTATGGCCGGCGATCAACTGATTGTAGAGCGTGCCCGGTGCAGCGGGGTTGCCGCCGAGCGCGGGCGCGAACCAGTTGCGGCACTGGTCGGTGACCTCGTTGCCGGCGTTGGCTTGACCGACGGGTGCATACCAACCGTTGAGCAGCGGATCTGTCTCGGCCGCAATCTGCTCGACGCTGGTCTCATTGAGGATCACGTCCGCAAGGCCCTTGTCGAGATCCCCATCGCTATCCACTCCCGGCGACGGCACCCGGTTGGGCTCCTGCTGCGATTCCGTACCGTTCTCACAGTCAGACCCGAGAACGGTCCCGACTTCTTCGGCAACTGGGAGGAACATGCCAGCGTTGCCTGCAGTCCATGGCTGGACCGCATAGACGATCGGGTTGGATTGGGGACCGATGTAAGCGTGATAGCTGCAGAAGCTTCGTTCGTAGCTTCCCCGTTCAGCGATTTCTTCAGATGAGGGAGACGGAGCTTCTTTGGCCCACGGATTCTTCTTGGAGCTATCGGAGCAGTGTCCGGCCAGCGCGCCGCCAGCGTCGGTGCAGACCGTCACGCCTGGGGGCGTGAATACGAAGAAGATCGTGCCAAGGCCAGTCCGAAGCTGATGGGCGGGGACGAAGCTGCTCAACTCGGCCCGGATCTGCGCGTCGGTGAGACAAGCGAACCGTTCAGGTTCGGGCGCCGGGTCGGCGCAGCCGCTGGCGGGGTAGGGATTGGTGTCGGTTGTGTAGCCGCGAAAGGTCGAGCTGTAGGCTGCGCGACCCCCGCCCGAGTCGGTGTACTGACTGGTGATTGCGTAGACGTTGCCGAGCGTGCCGCTGTCCTTGCCCACCGCTTGAAAATATTCGTCTATGAGCGCCTTCCAGTCGCCGTCGTACAATCCGGCCGGGCTCTGAGTGGGGTCCCAGTAGATCGCATACGTGGCACTGGAGTGCACGACCGGACCGCCATGATAGGTGAGCGGAAGCTTCGGCTCACTTGTCAGGGGGGTCGTGGAGTGCGGCTCGACCCCGAACTGGGGCGCCCCGACCGGAGTGACCACCGCGCGGGCGGGGACCGCGACGGCGAGTGTGGTGAGCGCCAACGCGAGCGCCAACGCGGGTCCTGAGAATCGACTTCGCGCGACGCCCTGACGCGAGCGCGAGCCTCTTCGAGAAGGGCCGATGGAGAGCACCATGCAGCCATCATCGGCAGTCCCGGCGGCGTTCCTTAGTGGAGTTGGACAACTGCGATCTCGCTTGCGCACGGCGGGCGCCCGACGCTCCGCGCATACGGTGGGCCGCTGAGTCCCGCTCGGGCGGGCTTGCGCTTATTCGCCCAAGCGAGGATGCTTGATGGCGATGAGCGGTGGCGCCACCAGATCCCGCGCGCGTGAGCGCGCGTAGTCGGGATGAGCGGGCGCGCAGCGCGCCAGATCGGGGCGCGCCAGATCGGGGCGCGCAAGCGCGAGGCGCTCGAGCTGTTCGCGCCGCTCCCGCGCCACTACGACCGCGTGGCGGCGGCGCTCAGCTTCGGCCAGGACCCGCGCTGGCGGCGAGCGATGGTGACGGCCGTGCGAGCTTGTCGGAGCGATCGGGTGCTCGACGTGGCGACCGGCACGGGGCTCGTGGCACGAGAGCTCGTGAGACGATACGGGTGCGAGGTGGTGGGACTCGACCAGAGCACCGAGATGCTCGCCGGCGCGCAGGCAAGGCTCGACGCAGACGCGAGACTCGCGGAACGGGTGTCGCTGGTAGGAGGCGAAGCCGAGCGTCTGCCGTTTGCCGACGAGCAGTTCGACAACCTGACGTTCACCTACTTGCTGCGCTACGTCGATGATCCTGGCGCCACGATGGCGGAGCTGGCGCGAGTGGTCAAGCCCGGCGGCAGGATCGCCTCGCTCGAGTTCGCCGTGCCGCGACATCTGCTGTGGCGGTGGCTGTGGAGGCTCTACACGCGCGTGGGGCTTCCGGCGCTTGGAAGGATGGTGTCGCGCGAGTGGGCCCACACGGGGCGATTCCTCGCGGACAGCATCCCCGACTTCTACGAGCGCCATCCGATCGAGCGGGTGGTCGAGCTGTGGAGGCAGGCGGGCGTCGTGGACGTCCACGTCCGCTCGATGAGTCTCGGTGGCGGCGTGGTGATGTGGGGAACGAAGGAGACACGCGGGCCTGTGGCGGCGAGCTCCGCGGCCGCGAGCTCCGCGGCGGCCACAGCGACCGGGAACGAGCCACCGCGGGCGACCGCGCAGACGGGAGAGGCAGACACGCATGTTCGCACCGAGCCCGCTTGAGCGCCCCGCCTTCTATGCGCTGCGCCCAGGTGGATGGCGCGATCTGCTGACGCTGCTTCACCCGCCATATACCGCGTGGCACTTGAGCTACGTGGCGATCGGCGCAGCAGTGGCGCCACGCCTGTACGGATACCGGCTGGCGTGGACCTTGGCCGCGTTCCTGCTCGGCGTGGGCGTGGCTGCGCACGCGCTCGACGAGCTGCACGGCAGGCCGCTGGGGACGCGCGTGCCTGACCGGGCGCTGGCAGCCCTCGCGACGGTCTCCCTGGCAGGGGCGGCGGCGATCGGCGTGGTCGGCGCCCTCACGATCTCGACCTGGCTGCTGGCGTTCGTGGCGATCGGCGTGCTGCTGGCCGTCGCCTACAACCTCGAGCTGTTGGGGGGTCGCCTGCACTCGGACCTGTGGTTTGCGATCGGGTGGGGCGCGTTTCCGGCGTTGACGGCCTTCTGGGTGCAGACCGGCGAGCTGCGTGCCGAGGGAGCGCTGGCGGCGGCGGCGTGCCTGATGCTGAGCGCGGCGCAGCGGCGTTTGAGCACACCTGTGCGCGAGCTGCGGCGGCGGACCGTATCGGTGAGCGGCGAGCAGCGACTGAAGGACGGGAGCGCCGTGGAGCTCGACGCGGCGAGGATCGCGGCGCCGATGGAGGGCGCGCTGAGGGCGTGCGCGCTGGGCATGGTGCTGCTCGCCGCCGGCTTGGTGGCCGCGCGGCTGTAGCGGAAACCCTGATGGGCGGTGCGATACAGCAGACCGATGGCACAGCACCAAACCCGGCCCGATGGCCTTACGGTCGCGGTTACCGGCCCCACCGGAGAGATCGGTCAAGCGGTCGTCACGGCGCTCGAGCGCTCACGCTAGCTGGCGTGCGTGCGCGGATGGCGCGGCGGGCGTTCGACCCTGCAACGCACGGTTGGAAGAAGGTGTCCTACCAGCGCGGGGACGTGCTCGATCGCGCAGCGTGAAGCCATATGCGGGTTCTGAGCGGCCTGCGGCGTGCTGCCAACTTGCTACCAGAGGCCCAATGGGCTGCCGTTTCGACTCATGGCTTAGGTCCGGCGAGCAGATCGTCAACCCACCCGCGCATCTTCTGGACCGCCTCACGGGATGCCGTGCGATCAAGTCGTTCATCGAGCACGTCGTCGTAGCGGAACTCGACGGCCCACGGAATCAGGGCTCGCGCCTCGTCGGCCGACACCGGCGTAGACAAGCCCACGTCCTTGAGCTGAGCCATCAGCTCGCCAAGGTTATGAATTCGAGGAGGCGCCGCACCGGCGTAGGCCAGCGCCGCCTTCAGCAACTTCTCAAGCGCCTGCTGCGCGTGGAAGCCGATGACCTCATCGGGCACATCGGGATCGTCGGCGAGCTTGTCGAGTGCGATCTCATCGCCGCGAGCCTTGCGGGCGAAGCGAGCGGCGAGGTCACTCAGGTCACGTTTCGGCGAGGACCCGTCCCTCCCTCAGCGCATCGTGGATCAGCGTCCCAGGAACGTCGGCCCATTCCTCGACGTACTCGCGAGGGACAACCACGACGTCCGCGGCGACCCTAAGGGGTTCGAGCACGGCAAGCAGGCGCACCATCTCTTTAGCCTTGCTCTCCACCGAAGGCTCGATCACGAGGAAGTCGAAGTCGCTGTCAGCCATAGCGTCGCCGCGTCCGTGCGATCCGAAAAGGATCACCTTCGACTCGGCAGGCGCCGCCTCCGCCAACAGGCGCCCGGCACGATCGACGATCTCCGCCATATTCATGGACATGACGCTACCGTAACCTGAGGCCATGACACGAGCCGATCTACACCGCCTTGTGGACGAGTTGCCTGACGAGAGCGTGGACGCCGCCGTGGTCTTGCTGACTCGTGCCAAGGACCCGGTGTTGGCCGCTCTTCAGGCGGCCCCCTTTGACGAGCCCGAGACCGAGGAGGAGCGTCGGGCGGTCGCCGAGGCCCGTGCTGAACGCGAGCGGGGCATCGAGCCAGTACCACTTGAGAGCGTGCTTGCCGAGTTCGACGGCAATCAGTGAGCGAGCCGTCAAGCGCCATCGTCACGGATGCGGGAACGGGCGGCCTGGATTTGCTCCTCGGCTGAGATTGGGGCTGCGCCTCGAAGCTCGGCGATCACATGGGCTTAGGTCGAGAAGAGGACCTGCGGGCCGTGGCCCATCATGTCGGCGATCTCAAGCGGGAGCTGCCGAGAGCGCGAATCCCCAGCACCCATGCGGCTTCCAGCCGAATCCTTCGATGGGCGATCCTGGATTCGAACCAGGGACCTCTTCCTTATCAGAGAAGCGCTCTAACCGACTGAGCTAATCGCCCGCGCGTCGCTGGCCATGTTATCGGGCGGGGTTCCCCGCGTCAGGCGCGCCGGGGGGTTGGC
>DASUDH010000277.1:0-3394 GCA_036275675.1 Solirubrobacteraceae bacterium
CGGCGCGGTTCTGCGCATCCTGTACACAAGGGCTCGCCGCGGCGCACGCGTGCGCCGCCCGCGCCGCAGTGAGCTGCTTGCGCTCGCCCCGGAGGTGGCAGCGTGGGCTTCCTGTTACAAGCTCGCGCCGGACACGGCGCCCGCGCAACTCTCGCCGAGCGACGCAGGCTCGACGGCGCCGGTCGGCGGACGAGCGCCCGGCACGCTGTCGCTCGGCTCGCGTGCGATCGAGCGCAGGGGATTGCCGCGCGGCGAGGGCACCGTGTCGCGCAGCTTCGTGGTGTACAACCAGCGCGAGCGGATCCTCGACGCCCTCGCGAACCTCTCCGCGGCGAAGGGCTATGGCGCGACCACGATCCCGGAGATCGTGCGAGAGGCCGCCGTGTCGGTGCAGGCCTTCTACGAGCACTTCTCCGGCAAGGAAGATGCCTTCCTCGTGGCATATGAGATCGGCCACCGCAAGGCGCTTGCGATCGTCGAGCGAGCATACGAATCCCAAGAGGACTGGCCGGCAGCCGTGCGCGCGGGGATCGAGGCGCTGCTCGAGTTCCTGGCCTCCGAGCCCTCATACGCGCACCTTGCGCTGATCGACGCGCTGACGGCGAGCCCGAAGGCGGCCACGGTCGCGCACGAAGGGATGAACGGATACACAGGGATGCTCGAGCCGGGCCTCGAGCTCAGTGCCAATGGCCGACCTCCGACAGCTATCGCGGTGGAGGCGACGGCGAGCGCCCTGCTCGAGCTGTGCTTCGTGTACGTGGCGACCGAGAGAACGCGAGAGCTGCCAGGCCTGGCCGAGATCGCCAGCGACATCGCGCTGCGCCCGTTCGCGGGTGTGAACGTGCGTTGAACGAACTGGCGGGTACAGAGCCGCCACGAAGATAATTGTTGCATTTATTCAGTGGCTCTTTTGTAATCAGCAGTGAATGATGCACACATGTCCGACACAGACCAGGCGGAGATCGCCGAGCAGATCCGAGCGTTCGGCGGCAACCTGCGTCGTGCGCGCAGGCGCGCGGGCCTCACGCAGGTCCAGTTGTCGGCCTCGGCTCCGCTCGACCGCGCGGCAATCAGCCGGCTCGAGTGCGGCGAGCGTGCACCTGATATGCCCACCCTGTTGCGCATCTGCGCCGCGCTCAGCGTCGCGCCGGCTCATCTCTTGCGCGGTGTCGGCCCGACGAGCTCCTCCCGCCGCAGGCCCCGTCACGACGAGAGGATCGCAGGCGATCCGGCGGCGCTGTTCGGCGCGAACCTGAAGTGGGCGCGCAGCGGGGCAGGCATCTCTCAGGAGAGGCTCGCGCTGGACGCCAAAGTCGACCGCGCCGCGATCAGCGTGTATGAGAATGGCGGACGCCAACCGAATCTGCGCACCGTCCTGAAGCTGGCGCTCAAGCTCGAGATCCGGCCCGACCTGTTGCTGAGAGGCATCGCGTGGAGCGCCGACGGCAACAGTGACCGGGCCTTGTGACGGTCCTCCACACGTCGGGCAACCAGGTCGTAGAAAATCGGGGCGACGACACATACGTAGGGGGTCCCGCGCGGCGACGTGGCTTCAGGTCACACCACGCACACCGCACGGGCCCATGCTCCGACGCGAGCTGAGAGAGAAGCGCCACGCCGAAGCTCGTTCGGGTCGCAGCGGGCCGTGCTGCGATATCCGAACCCTCTTCCCTTGTCCGCCCATTCGGTTCCTGGGAAGTCTCGAGCTCCTCCCCCCTCGATGAGATGACTACTCGATGGCACCTACACGATGGGCCTACAGTTCTGATTTTACCCATCCGAACTGTATCCCCTGATCCGACTTACATTCCGGATCTCGGATCGAGAGGAATGGTTGCACAGCCACAGGTCCATGTCAAGACGCTCGCCGACCGCCTACACGAGGGCCGACCGGGTCGGCGACCGGGGCCGGGAGGCCTCCTCCGGCTCTCACAGTCGCGCCCAGTCGGCCCTCTGTGAGGGTTGGCCGGCCAGTGGGACACTAGCCCGCAAGGCATCCCAGGTCAGGCCATGCCGCCTGCGCGCCGGCGACCACAGCATCATCGTGAACGGCACGCACCTTGTCAAATCTCTGGGAACAATTCCATCTTCCTGTCTCTGACTTGTGCGCTCTGCCAGCGTCTGATGCGAGCCCCTGCCCAGCGTGACACCGAAGCCCGCCAGCGTCGATCGTGACGCCCACCTGCCGGGCACACAGTGTGCCTGCCGCCGACAGGCTCCCGTCGCATAAGGACAAATGGTCCCGTCCCCAAGCGAAGAGGACCGGCCGGGGAGGCCGAGCTGAGCCGGGAGGCTTCCACCGGTAGCGTCGACCACGCCCAGCCGGCCTTCGGGGGGGTGGTTGGCCCGGTCCCTGAACGCCCGTCTTCTGGTCAGAGGCGCCCTGGTCCCGTGTCGCTCAGACCCGTAAGACGGGTCTGGCGAGCATTCTTAGGCCACTCGGGTAGGGGTGTCAAGAAGACTTCTCAAGTCCACAGAAATTGTTTCTGATGACGGTCGCGAAATCTCATTGGCCGGGATTCCACATATAGTCAGTCTTAAAGCAGGGACCACTTTATGAGAAAATCCTACATAGCCAAACTAGGTGTTTTCCCCCCGAGCCGTATCTCACGGGGCTCGACGAGCGGATCTCGCGCGCGCGGATCACCCTCCGCGGCAACCCGCACATCGGGCGGCAGACGTGTGACGCCCCAGGCGCACAGCAGTCCCTCGTGGGCGTCGCGCTCGGAGGCGAACACGATACGCTCGCGGCCAGGGTAGTCCCAGTCGGAGGGATACTCCCCCGCATAGGCCCGGCACGCGGTCAACGCCCGGTCCGCCCGGCGGGCGCACTCGCGGGCGCGCGAGCGATCGCGACACACGAACACGACGAGCGGTGGCTGGGCGCCGGGGCGTGTATAGCGCTTGAGATGGACCGACCAGCCGGCGAGGAAGTGGTCATAGCGCTCGAGCTTTGCCGCCCCCACCCCCTCGGGCAGGCGGTCGTCGAGCTCGGCGAGCAGCTCGTGCCCGTTCCTCGTGCGCAGGGTCGCGTCGGGCCGGATGCTCTGGAAGCGCTCGACCTCGACCCTCGCGCCGGACTCGACCGTGCGCAGGAAGTCGTGCGGAGCGCGGCCCCCTGGCAGAGACAGGTCGGCCGGGGCGAGCATCAGCGGACCGGCGGAGGTCGGACGCGACGGGGGTGAGATCGCCGATCCATCCGGACCCATCAAGGTCAGCACACCGTCCGCGAGCGCACGCTCCACCGCCAGTGCCCAACCGGCAGCACGAACGTCGTGACGAGCCTGTCGCAGCAGCGGGTCGCCGGTGCGTGGTTCTCTCGAATGGGGAATGGACAGATCGCTGGCCGGCGATCTCTCGCCGGCGAGAAGATCGCGGGCAAGCGGATCGCCAT
>DASUDH010000278.1:0-2837 GCA_036275675.1 Solirubrobacteraceae bacterium
TATTCCTCGGTCCGGGAGTCGGTCGGTTGCGTGAACATCTGGTTGGTCGGGCCCACCTCGACGAGCTGGCCGTCGAGCATGAACGCCGTGCGGTCGGCGACGCGCGCCGCCTGCTGCATGTTGTGGGTCACGATCACGATCGTGACGCGCGTCTTGAGCTGGTCGATCAACTCCTCGATCTTCAGCGTCGCGATCGGGTCGAGCGCTGAGCAGGGCTCATCCATCAGGATCACCTCGGGCTCGACCGCCAGCGAGCGCGCAATGCAAAGGCGCTGCTGCTGTCCGCCCGACAGGCCCGCACCGGCCTCGCCGAGGCGGTCCCTGACCTCATCCCACAGCCCGGCGTCGCGCAGTGCCGACTCGACCTTGTGGTGCAGATCTCCCCGCCCGCGCGATGACAGGCGCAAGCCCGCCGCTACGTTGTCGAACACCGACATCGTGGGAAACGGGTTGGGCTTCTGGAACACCATCCCGATCGCCCGTCTCACCGCCACCACATCGACGGCGGGGTCGTAGATGTCGAAGCCGTCGAGTAGCACTCTGCCCTCGGTGCGCGCCCCCGGAATCTCCTCGTGCATGCGGTTGATGCAGCGCACCATCGTCGACTTCCCGCAGCCCGAGGGCCCGATGATGGCCGTGACCTCGTTGGCGTGGAAGTCGAGGTCGATTCCCTTTACCTGCGCGACCTCGCCGTAGAAGGCGCGCAGTTTCTCGAGCTTCACGGCCAGCCCGTCGCGCGCGTTCGCGCGCGCGCGGACGCCGGTGGAAGCTGCCGCCTGTGGGGTCTTGGTGGGTTGGCTACGTGTGGGATCCAGCATTTGCGTGGGCGGCTCCTCGACGTTCATCCTAGGCTGCTCCTGCGGGCAAGGAGGCGTGCGGCGAGGTTGAGCAGGAGGATCATGACGACGAGCGTCAGGGCCGCTCCCCACGCACGGTTTACCACGGCGGTGGTCGGGGATGTGACGTCCGTGTAGATTTGCATGGGCAGCGAGTTCATGAAGCCGCTGAGATTGAAGCTCGACTTGAGCGTCGCCCCGGCGGTGAACAGCAGCGGCGCGGTCTCCCCGGCGGCGCGCGCCACCGCGAGCAGCGCGCCGGTGAGCAAGCCGGGCGTCGCGGTCGGCAGCACGATCCTGAAGATCACCTTCCAGCGCGGCGCGCCGAGCGCCAGAGCAGCCTCGCGCAGCGACCCGGGCACGAGCAGCAGCACCACCTCGCCCGAGCGGGTCACCACCGGCAACATCAGCAGCGCGAGCGCGAGCGCGCCCTTGTAAGCGGCATAGGAGGTGCCGGTGCCCACGATCAGGGCGATGTAGATGAACAGGCCGAACATGATCGAGGGCACACCGGTGAGAACGTCCACGAAGAAGCGCACCGCATCGGCAAAACGGCTCTTGCGGCCATACTCCACGAGCCACACCGCCACGCCGAGGCCGAGGGGCACCGCCAGGGCGGAGGCAAGCGCGACGATCTCGAGCGTGCCAAGGATCGCGCTCTTGATCCCGCCGATCGAGGAGGCCGCGAAGAACGTGTTGCCGGTCGGGTCGGTCGTGAAGAAGCTAGGGCTCCACGAGCCGAGACCCTTGCTCAGCAGGTAGTACACGATCAGCACAAGTGGCACGAGCGCGACACCTGTGGCGACCACTACCGAGCCGCGAGCGAGGCGGTCCTTGCGCCGACGATGCGCGCTCACGGAGAAGCGGTCGAGATTCCGGGCGGAAGCGTTCACGAATCGCGCTCCGTGCTGGCGATGGGGTCCCATGTATCGGTCGAGGCGTTCATGCGCCGAGACCCGTCCCGAGCGGTCTTGCCGTCTCGGCGAGCTCGGTGGCCGTGCGCTTCGGTCTCGTCGAGCGCTCCGCGCGCGCCACCAGCAGACGCGCGATCATGTTGACGAGCAGAGTCAACACGAACAGCACCAGGCCCGCCGCGAACAGCGCCGAGCGGTGCAGTTCCTGGGCTTCGCCGAACTCGTTCGCGATCGCGGCCGCGAGGCTGTAGCCTTGGGCGAACAGGTGGTGGGCGAGCGTGGGTGCATTGCCCACAAGGATCGTGACCGCGATCGTCTCGCCGATCGCGCGGCCGAGACCGAGCATCGCCGCCCCGCTGATCCCGCTGCGACAGTAGGGGAGCACCGCCGTGCGGATCATCTCCCAGCGGGTGGCGCCGAGGCCGAGCGCAGCCTCCTTGTGGTCGGCGGGCACGGTGCTCATCACCTCCCGGGAGATCGAACTGACGATCGGCAGGATCATGATCGCGAGCACCAGACCGGTGATGAAGTAGTTGGGGATCGTCACCAGCCCGCCGCCGACGAACGGAACGAACGACAGGCGGTCCGCCACCCACTGCTCGGCCGGCTGCAGCTTGGGCGCGAGGAAGAAGATCCCCCACAGCCCGTACACCACCGAGGGCACCGCCGCCAGCAGCTCGATCAACACGGTCACCGGACCGCGTACGCGCAGCGGACACAGCTCGGTCACGTACAACGCTGTGGCCACCGCCACGGGCACGCCGATCAAGAGCGCAAGGCCCGCGGTGATCAACGTTCCCAGGAGCAGGGCGAGCGCGCCGAAGTGGTTGGCGCTCACATTCCACTCGTTGCCGAACGTAAAGCCGAGCACGCCGAACTTAGCGAACGCCGGCTCAGCTTCGCCGACGAGCTTGACGAAGAAGTAGACGATCAGCGCGAGGATCGACGCGGCCAGCGCCGTCAAGCCGTAGCGCAACACCCGATCCGGGAGGCGCGCAAGCGGCGAGCGCTCGAGCACCGAGCGGCCGCCGCTTGCGAGGGATGCTGCCTCCAATGCGCTCGCCCTAGCCGCCGGCCGTCGAGCCAC
>DASUDH010000279.1:0-2114 GCA_036275675.1 Solirubrobacteraceae bacterium
GTCTGGGCGCACGTCGGCGGGTTCATCGCCGGGCTGGTGCTGATCAAGCTGTTCGCGAATCGCGAGTACCTCGAGCGGCGCCGCGGCGGGGTGGTCATCCTTCCGCGTGATGTTTGATCGTTTTCCCCTCCACCACGAACACGACGTCCTCCGCGATGTTGGTCGCCAGATCGGCGACGCGCTCAAGGTTGCGGCTCACCAGGAACAGGTCCATGGCGGCCCCGATGATATGGGGGTCTTCCATCATGTGCGTGAGCAGGATGCGGAACACCGAGCGATTGAGCGCGTCCACCGTATCATCGCGCCGGCAGATGTCGCGGCCCAGCCGCGCGTCGCCGCGCACGAAGGCGTCGAGCGCCCCCGAGAGCATGGCGCGCGCCTGCCGCGCCATTTCGAGCAGCTCGGGCTCGGGGGCGATCAGCTTGGCGGACAGAAGCCGCTCGGCCGACTGCGCGATGTTCACGGCGTGGTCGCCGACGCGCTCCAGGTCGTTCGCGATCTTCGTGGCGGCGACGAGCAGGCGCAGATCCCGGGCCATCGGCTGCTGGGTGGCGAGGAGATCGATCACCGTCTCTTCGATCTCGAGCTCGAGGGCGTCGATGGTGCGATCGCCCGCGATAGCCTGGGCGGCGAGCGCGGCGTCGCGCTTGAGCAGCGCGTCGAGCGCGCGACCCAGCGCCTCCTGGGCCTCGCCCGACATGGTGAGGAGCTTGGCCTTCAGCGCCGACAGCTCGTCGTGGAAGTGGCGATGGGCGGGAGAAGCGTTCATCCGAACCGTCCCGTGATGTAGGCCTCGGTGCGCTCGTCCGCGGGGCGGGTGAAGACCTGTCGCGTGTCGCCGAACTCGACGAGGTGGCCGAGATAGAAGAAGCCGGTGAAGTCCGACACTCGTGATGCCTGCTGCATGTTGTGCGTCACGACCACGATCGAGTAGCTCTCCTTGAGCTCCACCATCAGCTCCTCGATCCGCTGGGTGCCGGCGGGATCGAGGGCGGAGCAGGGCTCGTCCATCAGCAGCACTTCGGGCTCGTTGGCGAGCGCGCGCGCGATGCAGAGGCGTTGCTGCTGACCGCCCGACAGGCTGGTGCCGGGAGTGCGCAGCCGGTCCTTCACCTCGTCCCACAGCGCGGCCCGGGAGAGCGCCCGCTCCACCCGCTCGGGAATGTCCCGCTCGGCGGCGAGGCCGTTCAACCGCGGCCCGTACGCAACGTTGTCGAAGATCGTTTTGGGAAACGGATTCGGCTGCTGGAACACCATCCCCACCTCGCGCCGCAGCGTGACGGGATCGGTTCCGCTCGAAAAAACGGAGACTCCCTCGAGCAGGATGTCCCCCGTATGCCGGGTGCGCGGGATCAGCTCGTTGAGCCGGTTGATGGAGCGCAGGAACGTACTCTTGCCGCAGCCCGACGGCCCTATGAGGGCGGTCACCGCGCGCCGCGGAATCGTGAACGTCAGGTCGAACAGCGCCTGCGTCGCGCCGTACCAGAAGTTGTACGCCCGCACATCGATGATGGGCGTCGTGTGGTCGGACGGGCGGATGGGTGGACGATGGCCACGGCCGGGCCGTCCGACGGTCCGACCGTCCGTCAGTTCGGCTGTCGTCATCCGAATCTCCCCGTGATGTAGGCTTCCGTGCGCTCTGCTCTTGGCTTCGTGAACAGCGTTTCGGTGCGATCTACCTCGACCAGCTCGCCCAGATAAAAGAACGCCGTGTAGTCCGAGACCCGCGCCGCCTGCTGCAGGTTATGCGTGACGATCACGATCGTGTAGCTGGCCTTGAGCTCGTGGCACAGCTCCTCGATGCGCTGCGTGCCGGCGGGGTCGAGCGAAGCGGTCGGCTCGTCGAGCAGCAGCACTTCTGGCTCGGGCGCGAGGGCGCGGGCGATGCACAGCCGCTGCTGCTGGCCGCCCGACAGCGCGAGGGCGCTCGAGCGGAGACGCTCCTTCACCTCGTCCCAAAGCGCGGCGCGGCGCAGCGCGCGCTCGACGGCGGCGTCCACGTCGGCACGGGCGCGTCGCCCGTTGACGCGCAGGCCCGCGGCGACGTTGTCGTAAATCGACATGGTCGGGAACGGGGTCGGGCGCTGGAACACCATGCCGATGCGGCGCCGCAG
>DASUDH010000280.1:0-9877 GCA_036275675.1 Solirubrobacteraceae bacterium
CGGGCCGGGCTGGCCGTAGCGCTCGACATCGGTGAGGCCCTTCCAAGCGAGCAGCCGGATCGACTCGCAGCGCACGTGCAGATCGGCGAGCGCGTCGGCATACAGCTGGTCCTCGAGCAGCCCGCGTTCGCGCGCGAGCGCGAGCGTGTCGTCGAGCAGCTGGCGCAGACGGACCTGGAGCACGAAGCCGAGCCCGGCGCGCTCGTGCATGAGCGTGGTGAGCGCGACCTTCCAACCGTTGCCGACGCCGCCGACCACGTTCTCCTCGGGAATGCGGGCCTCCTCGATGAACAGCTCGTTGAACTCGACCTCGCCGGTTATCTGACGCAACGGGCGCACCTGCACGGCGTCCTGAGCCATGTCCATCAGGAAATAGGTGAGGCCCTTGTGCTTCGGCGCCTCGGGGTCGGTGCGCGCGACGAGCATGCACCACTTGGAGTACTGGGCGCCGCTCGTCCACACCTTCTGACCCGTCACCACCCACTCGCCGCCATCCCTGACCGCCCGCGTCTTCAGCGACGCGAGGTCCGAGCCGGCGTCGGGCTCGGAGAAGCCCTGGCACCAGATCTCCTCGGCAGAGAGGATCGGCGCGAGATGGCGCTCCTTCTGCTCGTCGGTGCCCCACACCATCAGCGTGGGACCGCCGAGCAGCAGCCCGAGCACATTGGCGGGCAACGGCACGCGCGCGAGCCCGATCTCCTCGAAGTAGATCGCCGACTCGGTCAATGAGACGCCGCGCCCTCCATACTCGACGGGCCAAGCCGGCGCCGCCCAGCCGGCGTCGTACAGCCGCCGCTGCCAGTCGCGCCGCCACGCATAGTGGGCGTCTTCGCCGCCCTCGGCCGGCTCCGGATCGGGCTGGTTGGCGGCGAGCCATGCGCGCAACTCTTCACGAAACGCGATCTCGCGCTCGTCGAACGTCAGATCCACGATTCCTCCCGTGCAGGTCGGCTGCGATCGCTCACGACCGTGTATTCAACTACGGCTGCGCACCACGAGCTCGTCGACCTCCAGGCGCTCGACTTTCAGCTCGCGCACGTCGAGCTGGCCGATCGCCGCGCGCTTGACAGCCAGCCGGCGGATCGCCAATGCTCCGACCGCGAGGGCTCCGAACGCGCTCGCGCCGAGCGCGAACGACCCGACGGCGATCGAGCCGACCGACAGGGCACGCCGCTCACCGCCGCTGCAGCGCCTCGACGAGCCGCGACAGCGCCGCTCGGTGCGTCTCATCCTGCGGGCTGCGCGCCCGGCGCGCCACGCCGCCATCGCAATGGCAGCGGTCCTTCCGCGCGCTCCGCGCGCACGCTTGCGGGCAGGGCTTCTGGGTCGATGTCTGATGGCGCTTGTCATGTTCCCGCGGGCAGCTCTCGTGGCGTGCCCGTCCGGCTTGCATCGATTGCTACCCGCGGTAGGTTCGCATGAAACGGCGGACGCGCAGCCGATCCACGCCAGCCGCCGGGATCGTGGGGCGTCAGCGATCGCTCCAGACGTTGCCGACGCCTTCGAACCCGAGCGCACGCTTGGTGGCTTCGGTCAGATCAAAGTCGCGGCCCGCGACGTACGGTCCGCGATCGACCACCGGTACGCGCACCGAACGCCCGCCATAACGGAGCGTGACGAATGTCCCGCACGGGAGCGTCTTGTTGGCGACGCCCATCGTCGAGCTCGTCAGCTGGCCGCCGCACGCGAGGCTGCCTCCCCCGCCGTACCAGGAGGCGCCGGCCAGGCGATAGGCGCTCAGCAGCCCCGCGTTGCGGCGTGTGCGCAGATCGCCGGCATCGCCGGGGAACAGGACTCGCACGCGCTCGCTGAGCAGATGGCGCGGGGTGTAGCGCAGCACGAAACGGCCGCGGGGGCCGGTCCCGGTCCGAGCGATGGTCCGCCAGCCGCGACGTCCCAGGCGCTGGAGGTCCACGATGCGCCCAGCCCGTCCTGGGCGGAGCGCGCCGGTCACGCTCGCGGCCTGTCCGGTGAGCACGTTCAGGTCGACGCGCTGGATGCGCAACTTCAGATGCAGGCGCGCGGGCAGGGCGAACGGTTCCGTGGGTACGCCGATCGGGGTTGCGGGAATGCCCGGCGAGGGCACCGAGCCGGGTAGCGACGGCGCCGTCGTACTGGCGGCGCGGCCGGCGGGGGCGACGGTGAGCGCCGCGGTGCAGGTCAAGCCCATCATGGCGAGCAGCGCCAGGTGGGCACGACGAACGCGCCCGGTTATGTGCGGCCTCGACAAAGAGGTCCTCCTTGGTGTATCCGCCTACGGGGTTAGCTGTCGGGCTCACGACCGCCGGCAGCGCGCATCCCAACGCGCTCCGGTCGGGCGTTACAGCCGCATCAGCGGCCGATTCGCCCCATCCGGGCCCCGAACAGCAGCCCAGCAGTGGGTCCCCCGCTCGCCTCCATCCACGAAGACGACTCGGCAGAGTCAGACAATCGGAGACAGGCTAGAAGACAGTGGGCGTCGAGTAGTGTGCGATACGACACACGGCGGAGCAGATTGTCAGGGAGCATGAACGGGGTCCAGCCAATTTGGTAGAGTGCCCGGCGAGCTATTGACTAATAGCTCGAATTGTACGTCTAAATGGGCTAGCTCGTGCTCTCTGACCAAGGGCGAGTGGTGGGCTGGTCGGGTCAAGCCTCGGAGGAGGCCAACCATGCCTCGGACGAGGGAAAGGTTAGATCAGATAATGAGCAAGATTCGCATAATCTGTCTGGCGTTGTTTGCGGTGTTCGCGTTCGGCGCGTTCGCGGCGACGGCGGCTTTTGCTGAAGAACATGAATGGTTATTAAATGGCAACCCGCTTCCCACGGGCACAAGGGACTTAGTCGAAGCGGAAGCACCCTCAATAGAAGTGGAAGACAAGAAAGGCGGGCTTTTTGGGGAAGCAGTCAAAGTCTTATGCTCAGGCCGATACGAAGGATTGGTCGGTCCCGGCAAGGAAGATGAAATAACCGAAATCACGAATTTAGCGGGGACGGCCAGGGACATCACGGACTGTGTGAATGACGGGAATTGCCCGAGCCCGATCTTAGATGAACCTCTAAACCTGCCGTGGTTAACTGAACTGACGTTAAACGGTTCGGCATTGAGAGATTTAATCTTAGAACATGAAAATAGGGGCGCCCCCGGTTGGATGGCGACGTGCTTCGGCTTCAGCGACACATGCACGGAGAAAGAAATAAGCATGTTAGTCGAAAACAACGCGGCGGAAAAAGATGTCGTCGCGACGTTCGACTTAACGTCTGAAGAAGAACCCGCTAACTGTACGCGTGGCGGGACAGGTTCATTCTTTGTAAGAGGTACGGTTTTAATCTTAGCTCCAGAAGGCACTTTGGAAGTTAATTAGTATATTCGTGGGCGTGTGCTTGGTTGGGCGCGGCCTCGCCGGGAGAAAGCGTGCTCGGTGAGTCGAGGTTTGGCCGGGTGAGGACGCTGCCGCGTCTCACCCGGCCCCCTTTTATCGAGAATACGCTGGCGACACAGCCGTCAAGATGGCCCGTGGTCTGCTCCCCGAGCAATGGACCAGATCAGTCATCCTCGAGACATGTCGAGGCGCCGCTGTAGCTCGTGCTGATGACACGGCACAACAACGCGAGGGCCGAGCCCCTCGCAGGAGGTCCGCGCTAATCGTCCCCCTCGCGACTCACCCCACCCAGGCGGTTGAGCATCATCGCCTCGGCCATGCGCAGCAGGCCAATGGTGGTGTGCGGGCGCGCTTCGCTCGAGCGCACCGACACGTCCGAGCCGTGCGGCCCGAGGACCTCGACGATCGTGCATACGTTGCCGATCTCGCAGTCCTCGCCATAGCGTCCTTCGAGCGCCTCCATCTGCGCTGCCACGACCTGCCCGATCTTCGATTGATCGAATGTCATCTCGCGAACCCTCCTGAGGGGATGATTTGGGTCGTTCCGCCGTTGTTATCGCGCACCCGCCACCACGAGTACACCAGATCACAGGAGCGACGGTCCTCGTCTCCAATAGCATCCGCCCGGCAATGCCCGTCCAACCCCCCTTCTCCAACTACGAGCATGAGATCTACGTCGCCGGGATGCTGGGTGGGCGCAAGCCCGCGCGGTCGCTCGACTGGCGGGAGCTGGAGCGCGACGCCTACGCGATGCTGCCGCGCGGGCCGCGCGGGTACATCCGGGGCGGGGCGGGGCTCGGCGAGACGATACGGGCCAACCGCGAGGCCTTCGACGAGTGGCGGATCGTGCCGCGGATGCTGCGCGACGTGTCCGAGCGCTCCCTGGAGCGCACGGTGCTGGGCACCACGCTGCCGGCGCCGGTGCTGCTCGCCCCAATTGGCGTGCAGACGGTGGCGCACCCCGACGGCGAGCTCGCGAGCGCTCGCGCCGCCGCGCAGGTCGGCGTGCCGCTGATCGCGAGCACCGCCGCGTCGCATACGATCGAGCGGATCGCGCAGGCCGCCGGCGAGCAGTCGTGCTGGTACCAGCTCTACTGGCCGCGCGACCGCGAGCTCGCGCGCAGCTTCGTCGGCCGGGCCGAGAGATCGGGCTACGAGGCGATCGTCGTGACGCTCGACACGTGGCTGCTCGGCTGGCGCCCCGCTGACTTGAGCGATGGCTTTCTGCCCTTCCTGCGGGGCGAGGGGAACTGCAACTACCTGCAGGACCCGGTGTTCCGCGCCGCGCTGCCCAAGCCGCCCGAGGAGGATCTGCCCACCGCCGTGGCCTACTGGGCGTGGCAGTTCTCAAACCCAGCCGTCACATGGGCCGATCTGGCGTTCCTGCGCGAGTGCACGGACCTGCCGATCGTGTTGAAGGGGATCCAGAGCGCCGAGGATGCCCTGCTCGCGGTGGAGCACGGGATCGATGGGATCATCGTGTCCAACCACGGCGGGCGTCAGGTGGACGGCGCGATCGGGTCGCTGCAAGCGCTGCCTGGTGTGGTGCGGGCGGTCGAGGATCGTTGCGAGGTGCTGTTCGACAGCGGTATCCGCTCGGGCGCCGACGCGCTCAAGGCGCTCGCTCTCGGCGCACGGGCAGTGTGCCTCGGGCGCCCCTACGTCTGGGGCCTCGCGCTCGGTGGCGAACAGGGGGTCGTGGAGGTCCTACGGGCGTTCCTCGCCGACCTCGATCTCAATATGGCCCTCTCCGGCCACGCGAGCATCGACGAGGTCGGCATGCACACGCTCGTGGCCAACCCGCCTGCCGGCCCCAGCTGAGGAGCCGGCAGCGGCGACCGTCCCCCGGCTCTGCCACGAGATCGTCGTCCCCGCGTTGACGCGGCACGCCACACCCGCGACAATCCGTGCGGATGTCAAACCCCGATCGCCTCTCAGGCCTGGACTCGGCCTTCCTGCATCTCGAGGATCACGGATCGGCGCACATGCACGTAGCCTCGGTGATGGTGTTCGAAGGACGGGCGCCCGACTACGAGCAGCTGGTCGAGCACATCCTCTCGCGCCTGCACCTGGTGCCGCGCTACCGCCAGCGGCTCGCGTTCGTGCCGCTCGGCCAGGGCCGGCCCGTGTGGACGGACGACCCGCACTTCAACCCCCGCTATCACATCCGCCACACCGCCCTGCCGCGCCCCGAAGACGAGACGGAGCTCAAGCAATTGGCAGGACGGATCTTCTCCCAGCGCCTCGACCGCTCCAAGCCGCTGTGGGAGATGTGGCTCGTGCAGCACATGGCGGGCGAACGGTTTGCCCTGATCGCGAAGACCCATCACGCGCTCGTGGACGGGATCTCGGGCGTGGACATCACGACCGTCCTGTTCGACGCCGCCCCCGAGCCCCTGCACGCCGCGCGTCCGCCGGTGCCGTGGATCGCGCGACCGCTGCCCGGGCCGGCGAAGCTGCTCTCCGACGCGCTGCTCGAGCGCTCCACCGTGCCGGCCGAGATGATCCGTGGCGCGCGCGCGCTGCTGCGCACCCCGCGCCGGGCGCTCGCGCACGTGAAGGACGCGGTCGTGGGCGTCGGCGCCACCACGCTGGAGGGCATCAACGCGCCCGCGCCCCCGAGCCCGTTCAACGTCGACATCACCTCCCACCGGCGCTACACCTGGGTCGACGCCGACCTAGCGCAGTTCAAGGCGATCAAGGACGCGCTCGGCGGCACGCTGAACGACGTCGTCCTGGCCGTCGTGAGCCTCGCGCTCGGACGCCACATGCGCGCGCAGGGCCACGACACCGAGGGCTTGGTCCTGAAGGCGATGGTGCCCGTCTCGGTGCGCGCCGACGTCGAGCGCGGCGCGCTCGGCAACCGCGTCGCGGCGATGTGGGCGCCGCTGCCGGTCGGCGTGGCCGACCCCGCCGACAGCCTGGCGCAGGTGCGCCTGGAGATGGACGGCCTGAAGCGCTCCGGCCAGGCCGTCGGCGCGGAGGTGCTGACCAACCTGGCGGGCTTTGCTCCCCCGACGATCCTCAGTCAGGCCGCGCGCCTGCAGGCGCGCCAGCGCTTCTTCAACCTGGTCGTCACCAACGTGCCCGGCCCCCAGTTCCCGCTCTACCTGCTCGGGCGTCGCCTGCGGGCGCTCTATCCTGTCGTGCCGCTCGCACGGCGTCAGGCGCTGGGGATCGCCGTGATGAGCTATGACGGGCATCTCGGCTTCGGCCTGATCGCCGACTACGACGCGCTCCCCGAGCTCGAGACGATCGCACGCGAGCTCGAGCGGCAGGTCGCGGCCCTGGCGGCTGCCGCCGGGGTGGGCGCTCGCCTGCCCCCCGGCAAGGGTGGTCCCCGACGCCCCCGTCGCCCGCGCGCGGCGGCGGCGCGCTAGGGACCCATGGTGCACCGGGCTTGGCGGCGGTGAGCACCGGCCTGCGTCTGGCCCTGTGCCAGATGAACGCCACCGTCGGCGACCTCGCGGGCAACGCGAACCGCATCCGCGAGGGCATCGCCGCTGCCGGCCAGGCAGGCGCCGACGTGGTCCTGTTCCCCGAGCTCGCTCTCACCGGCTACCCGCCCGAGGATCTGCTCCTGCGCGAGCACTTCCTGACGGACACGGGCGCGAAGCTGCACGAGCTCGCGGCGACCGTCGCAGGGACCGTCGCGATCGTCGGCTTTCCCGAGCGCGCCGGCGGCCACATCCACAACTCGGTGGCGGTGCTCGCAGGCGGGAGGGTGTGCACGACCTACCGCAAGGTCCACCTCCCCAACTACGGCGTATTCGACGAGCAGCGCTACTTCAAGGCGGGCGACCCGAGCGGCGCCATGATCGAGGTCGGCGGGCACAGGATCGGACTGACGGTCTGTGAGGACCTGTGGGTTGCCGGCCCTCCGGCCTCCACGGAGGCCGCCGCCGGCGCGAGCCTGATCGTGAACATCTCCGCCTCGCCCTACCACGCGGGCAAGGGCATGGAGCGCGAGCGGCTGTTCGGGCAGCGCGCGCGCGAGACGAGCACCCATATCGCCTTCTGCGCGATGGTCGGCGGCCAGGACGAGCTCGTCTTCGACGGCCACTCCTTCGTGCTCGACCCGGCAGGCGAGACGATCGCGCGCGCCGCCCAGTTCGAGGAGGATCTGCTCGTCTGCGACCTGATGCTCGCGCCGCAGGGACGGCAGGCCGTCTCGGCGAAGAGCGAGCAGGCCTACGCGAGTGTCTCCGCCGCACGACCCGCCGCTCCTCCGGGCGCCCCGACCTCCTCCAGCGCACGACCCGCGCCGCGCCTGCGCGCCCCCATCTCATCCTCGGAGGAGGAGATATACGAGGCGCTGCTGCTCGGCCTGCGCGACTACGTGCGCAAGAACGGCTTCGAAGCGGTCGTGCTCGGACTCTCCGGTGGCATCGACTCGGCCTTGGTGGCGTGCCTGGCGGCGGACGCGCTCGGGCCGCGGCGCGTCAACGTGGCGATCATGCCCTCCCCCTACTCTTCCTCGGCGACGCAGGACGACGCGCGCACGCTCGCACGAGCACTCGGCGTGCGGGTGCACGAGCTCCCGATCGAGCGGGCGATGGGCGCCTACGCAAAGACCCTGAGCGCAGGCTTCGAAGGTCTGGAGCGGGACCTGACCGAGGAGAACCTGCAGGCCCGCATCCGCGGCAACCTCCTGATGGCGCTCTCCAACAAGTTCGGCTGGCTCGTGCTCACCACCGGCAACAAGTCCGAGATGTCGGTCGGCTACACGACCCTCTACGGCGACCTCGCGGGCGGCTTCGCGGTCATCAAGGACGTCCCCAAGACGCTCGTCTACCGGCTCGCACGCCGGCGCAACGCTGCGGCCGCGGCGGTGCACGGGCGCGTTCCCACACCGATCCCCCCCACGATCGTCGAGCGCCCTCCTTCGGCAGAGCTGCGCGAGAACCAGATCGACCAGGATTCGCTGCCGCCGTATGACGTGCTCGACAGGATCCTGCACGGCTACGTCGAGCTCGACCGCGGTCGCGAGCAGCTCATCGCCGAAGGGCTTCCCGCCGCGGACGTCGAGCGGGCCACGCGGCTCGTGGATGTCGCCGAGTACAAGCGCCGTCAGGCGCCCCCTGGCATAAAGATCACCGAGCGCGCCTTCGGACGCGACAGGCGCATGCCGATCACCAATGCGTATCGAGGTTGAAGCGCACGCCTCGCCGCTACTCTGCCTCGCATGACCGGCCGTCCTGCGCTCCTCCGCCCGTCGGCCCGCACGCGGCTGCTCGCCTCGCTGGCCCTCTGCATACTCGCGCTCAGCGCCTGCGGCGACACCCTCCAGGACCAGCCGATCGGCCCCGCGCCGCTCGAGACCGTCATCGTCAAGAGCCGCTTCCCCGTCTACTGGCTCGGCATGAGCTTCCACGGCATGCGGATCACCGGCGTCACGATCGACCCGGGCGGCGCGGTCACGATCCGCTACGGCGACTGCCTGATCGGCGGTCAGTACACCTGCGTGGCGCCGCTCTCGATCGTCAGCTCTCCAGACAACAGCTTCGTCCCGGGCGGCCCCGGCTCGACGCGCTCGCCGCGGCTCAGAGGAGCCAGCGCCAGCTCGGCCAGCGACGGCGCGGCGCTTGCGATCCCCACCGGAGGCGTGGTGGTCAGCGTGTATGCCAGACACCCCGCGCTCGCCGCCGCCGCCGCCGCGATTATGGCTCCCGTAAACAAGGTCGGGCTGCCGCAGGAGCCGCTCCCAGCGGCCGTGCCCGACACGGGCTTTGACCGTGTGCCGCTGCCGAGCGAGATCCCGCCCGGCGCAAGCATCCCGAGCACGCCCGGCCGGTAGCGGTACGCCTCCGGGAGCGTCGATCTTTGAGAGACGTTCCTAGCCGCGAAGCGGTCGAACGGCGATCGTCATGCGCGAGAGCGCGCACGTGCGGCCGTCGTCGTCGGTGAACTCGACGTCCCACAACCATGTCGTGCGACCACGGTGAATGCGCGTGGCGTGCGCGTGCACGGTCCCCGCGGTCAGCGGTCGCAGGAAGCTCGTGCTGTTGGACATTCCCATCGCGACATGGCCTTCCTCGAGCACCGTCATCCCGGTCGCGATCGACGCGATCGCCTCGGCGATCGACGCGTACACCCCGCCGTGGACGAGCCCTGCCGGCTGCTTGAGCTGCTCGCGAACCGCCACCCGGGCGCGCACGTCGCTGTCGGAGCACTCCAGCAGCTCGAGCCCGTACAGGCGGTCGAAGCCCATCAGGACCTCGTTGATCTGCGCGGCGGGTGGGATGGCCATCGGCCGGCCACGATAGCCTAAGAATCGTCGCCTGCGCCCGCGAGGGCGCGACGAGCGACCCTCGACATGACCGAGCTCGACCGACTGCCACCCGACCAGCGCGCCGTGCTCTCGCTCGTGCTCGACCGCGGCAAGAGCTACGGCCAGGTGGCGGAGATGCTCGCCATCCCGGAGAGCGCCGTGCGCGACCGCGCGCACGCGGCGCTCGACGCGCTCGCGAGCGATCCGGCGCCGTCCGGTGGCTCGCGCTCGGCGACACCCGCCG
>DASUDH010000281.1:0-7717 GCA_036275675.1 Solirubrobacteraceae bacterium
CAGCTCTATCTCGAAGAGGATCAGTACCGCTGGCTACGTCGGCGGGCGGGCACAAGCGGAAGCATTGCCGGGGTGGTGCGCGATCTGATCGACGCGGCTCGCACTCGCAGGTCGACCGTAACCGAGGACGCGCTGATCAGCTACCTCATCGACGACGCACCGGGCGATTCGGGGGTGCCCTCGACCGTGCAAGACCTCGATCGAGACATCTACGGTTAGCCGGGTCTTCATCGACACGGGCGCTTTCGTAGCGCTCCGCAACCGTGCCGAGCGTGAGCACGAGCTTGCCCGATCGACGCTGGCCGCGCTCGTAGAGGAACACGCGCTGCTGTTTACGTCGAACTACGTGTTCGCGGAGACCTACACCGCGCTCCTGGTGAGACTTGGCAGGGCCGAGGCGATCGAGTGGGGCAAGCGATTTCGCGCCGGCGATGCGATCGAGTTGATCCGGATCGAGCCAGATGTCGAGCAGGAAGCGTGGTCAATTCTGGAGACCCACACCGATAAGGAGTGGAGCTACGTGGATGCCACATCATTCGCGCTGATCGAGCGCGAAGGCTTCACGGCGGCGTTCGCGTTTGACCGCCATTTTGCCCAGCGTGGTCTGAGCGTATTGCCGGGACGGTAAGCCACCGTGACGGCCATCCACGGATAACATCTCGCCCGATGCGGAGCAAGGCCCCAGAAACCTACGACGAGAAGCTCGCCCAGCTAAAGGAGCTGCGCGAGGCGGCTGTGCACTCGGCCCCCGAGGCCGAGGAGAAGCAGCACGCGCGCGGCAAGTACACGGCCAGAGAGCGCGTGGAGAAGCTACTCGACCCCGGCTCGTTTCAAGAGCTCGACACGTTCGTGCGCCACAGGACCTACGAGTTCGACATGCAGAAGAACCGGCCGTGGGGCGATGCGGTGGTGACCGGCCACGGCACGATCGACGGGCGGCGGGTGTGCGTGTTCAGCCAGGACTTCACCGTGTTCGGGGGGTCGCTGGGCGAGGTGATGGGCGAGAAGATGTGCAAGATCATGGACCTGGCGGCCAAGATCGGCTGCCCGGTGATCGGCATCAACGACTCCGGCGGGGCGCGCATCCAGGAGGGCGTCGTGTCGCTTGGGTCCTACGGCGACGTGTTCCTGCGCAACGTGCGCAGCTCGGGCGTGATCCCCCAGATCAGCCTCGTCATGGGCCCGTGCGCGGGGGGCGCGGTGTACTCGCCGGCGATCACCGATTTTATCTTTATGGTGAAGGAGACCTCGCACATGTTCATCACCGGTCCCGACGTAATCAAGACGGTGACGGGCGAGGAAGTGGAGTTCGAGGAGCTGGGCGGGGCGATGTCGCACAACACGAAGTCGGGCGTAGCGCAGTTCGCCTCCGACGACGAGGACGCGTGCCTCGAGGACTGCCGCTACCTGCTGAGCTTCCTACCCTCCAACAACCTCCAGAGCACCCCGCGGGTGCAGCCCACGGACGACCCGCAGCGGATGGACCCGGAGCTCGACCATGTGGTGCCGGACAACCCGAACAAGCCGTACGACATGCGCGACGTGGTGCGTCTGATCGTGGACGATCAAGATTTTTTCGAGGTGCACGAGCACCACGCGAAGAACATCGTCTGCGGCCTCGCGCGCCTGGACGGCCACGCGGTGGGGATCGTGGGAAATCAGCCCAGCCAGCTCGCGGGCGTTCTCGACATCGACGCCTCCGCGAAGGCCGCGCGCTTCGTGCGCACCTGCGACGCCTTCAACATCCCGCTGATCACCTTCTGCGACGTGCCGGGCTTCCTGCCGGGCACCGCCCAGGAGTGGGGCGGGATCATCAGGCACGGGGCCAAGCTGCTGTACGCATTCGCCGAGGCGACCGTGCCCAAGATCACGATCATCACGCGCAAGGCATACGGAGGCGCCTACGACGTCATGTCCTCCAAGCACCTTGGGGCCGACTTCAACTTCGCCTGGCCCACCGCCGAGGTCGCGGTGATGGGACCGGAGGGGGCGGTGAACATCATTTACAGGCGCGACATCGCGAGCAGCCCGACGCCGGACGAGCGCAGGCAGAAGCTGATGGACGACTATAAGGCGCGCTTCGCCAATCCCTACACGGCGGCCGAGCGCGGATACATCGACGATGTGATCGTCCCGCACGAGACCCGCCCCAAGCTGATCGCGGCGCTCGCCACGCTGCACACCAAGCGCGAGCCCGGTCCGAAGCGCAAGCACGGCAACATCCCGCTCTGAGTCGGAAACGCAGGATGGTGAGCCGCCGCCCCAAGCTCGAGCTACCGTTCGGCGATCACGTGATCGCCGAACGGCCAGCACCGTCGGCGTCCCCCGCCGAGGCGGCCGCGATAGTGGCCGCGCTCGAGCGCTTCATGCGCGATACCGCGCCGCGTTTGGCGCCCCCGGCCGAGGACACGAACCCTTGGCTGCGCATGGCTATGCTCGAAGGCGTATCGCGGGAGGGTCAGGACGATGTATCCGATCCTTGGATAAATACCTAAAAGCCGCTAGGCTTTACGCCCAATCTCTCTGCCGGTCGCAAACCATGACCCGGGCCGCGCGCCTGGACCAGGAGGATTCGTCGATGGAGCCAGTTTCGATACCCGCCCAGCGGCCTTCCCATGAAAGGGGCACGCTCGAGGACCCGGAGGTCCTCCAGAACGTCCCCGGGCACGTGATCCCGATCCTGCAGCGGGAGTACGACGACTTCAAGACCGAGGCGACGAAGTTCCTGGCGGGCGACACCCCCGAAGACGAGTTCATCAAGTTCCGCCTCAGGCAGGGCGTCTACGGCCAGCGCCAGCCCGACGTGCAGATGATCCGCACGAAGCTTCCCTTCGGCGGGATCACCCCGGAGCAGATGGACAAGTTCGCCGACGTCGTCGAGCAGTACGCCCCGCTCGGCAAGGGACACATAACGACGCGCCAGAACATCCAGATGCACCACATCCCGTTGCCCGAGGCCGAGAAGGCGATCAGGGAGCTGGGTGAAGCGGGCCTGTCGAGCCGCGAGGGCTGCGGCAACACCGTGCGCAACGTCACCGGCGACCCCTGGGCCGGTGTGGCGGCGGACGAGCTGTTCGACCTGACTCCCTATGCGGGCGCCTACGTGCGCTACTTCGTCAGGCACCCCACCACGCAGGGGATGCCCCGCAAGATCAAGACCGCGTTCGACGGCAGCCCGCGCGACCGCGCGATCAGCGGCATCCACGACATCGCCTTCCGCGCTCGCGTCAAGGAGATCGACGACCGCGGCGAGGTCAGGGGCGCGCAGATGCTGGTGGGCGGCGGAACCTCGATCATGCCGCGCGTGGCGCCCGTGCTGTACGAGTTCGTGGAGCTCGACAACGGCGACTACCTGAAGATCACGGAGGCCGTCTTCCGCATCTTCGACCGCCAGGAGTGGCTGCGCGTCAACCGCGCGCGCGCGCGCATCAAGGTTTTCGTCGACAAGTACGGGATCGACGAGCTGCGCACCCAGGTCGAGCGGGAGCTCGAAGGCGAGTGGGTGAGCGAACGCGACTTCTCGATCGAGCAGCGCCTGTTCCTCGACGACGAGCGCGAGGCCGCACCCGCCCCTCCGACGAGCTACGGCAGTCCCAACGGCGACGTCTCCGAGTTCGAGCGCTTCCGCGATGCCAACGTGCAGCCGCAGAAGCAGGACGGGTTCGTAACGGTCGAGGTGAAGATCACCCGCGGCGATCTCACCCCCGAGCAGTTCCGCGGGCTGGGCCAGATCATGCGCGACTACGCCGGCGGCTATGCGCGCACGACCGTCCAGCAGAACCTCGTGCTGCGCTGGGTGCGCGAGGAGAGCGTCTACGACGTGTGGCGCGCGCTCTCGCTACTCGGACTGGGCGACGCCGGCTCGCGCGAGATAAACGACGTCGTCTCCTGCCCGGGCACCGACTCCTGCAAGCTCGGCATCACGAGCTCGATGGGCCTCAACCAGGCCGTGCAGGAGCGCATCGAGGCGATGGGCATCGACGATCAGCTGACGCGCCAGATCCACATCAAGATGAGCGGCTGCCCGAACGGCTGCGCCCAGCACCACGTCGCCGACATCGGCTTCTATGGGGCCTCGATAAAGGTCGGCGAGCACACCATTCCTGCCTACATCGCCCACGTCGGCGGTGTGTACGAAGGCGGCGAGGTCAAGTTCGGCCAGCGCCTCAAGCAGCGTCTGCCCGCCAAGCGCGTGCCGGAGGCAATCGAGCGCTGGATCCGCCACTACCAGGCCAACCGCAACGACGGCGAGCAGTGGGGCGCGTTCGTCGAGCGCGTCGGCACGCCAGAGCTCGAAGGGCTCGTCAAGGAGCTGTCGATGCCGATCGACTTCGGCCTGGAGTCGATGAACGCGTTCATCGACTGGAACCGCGACGTGCCGTTCCAGGTGATCCGTGGCGAGGGCGAGTGCGCGGTCTGAGTCACAGCCTCACGGAGACGGCGGAGGAGGCGGGCGCTTCCAATGCGCACCCCTTCGACGCGAGCGCGCCCACCGGCGCGCAGCTTGCCGCGCTCGACGCCGAGGAGCTCGGGCGCGGTCTGAGCGACACTCTGCGCGAGGCGGTCGAGCGGCACGGCGAGCGAGTCGTGCTGATGTGCTCCTTCCAGAAGGAGGAGTCGGTGCTGCTCGACGAGCTGCTTCGCGCCGGCGGCGGGCACACGCCGGTGCGGATAGCGACGATCGACACGGGCGTGCTCTTCCCCGAGACGATGCAGACCTGGAGGGCATTCGAGGAGCGCTTCGGCATCGCCGTGGAGGTGCACGACGCGAGCAATCCGGCAGCGCCCTGGAGCGGTCCCGAGCACTGCTGCTCGCAGGCAAAGGTGGCCGCCCTCGAGCGCGCGTTGACGGGCGCCGACGGCTGGATCACGGGCATCAGGCGCGAGCAGAGCCCGACGCGCATGAGCGCGGCGCTCGTCGAACGCGACGAGACGCGCGGCATCAACAAGTACAACCCGCTGGTGTTGTGGACCGAGCGAGACCTTTGGCGGCGCATCCACGAGCGCGACCTGCCCTATCACCCGCTGCACGACCAGGGCTACTCCTCGATCGGCTGCGCTCCCTGCACCATGCCCGGCTCGGGCCGCGAAGGCCGTTGGGCGGGGACGGAGAAGACTGAGTGCGGTTTGCACGTTGATCCGGTGACAGGTTCCGCGACAGGACGACTATGAACCACACCGGCAGGCCCACTATGAAGCTTCCGATCGCGACGCTCGCATCGTCGGGACAGGGCGCAGCCTGATGCTGGGCATCAGCCCCGAGATCGTGCTGTTCGGCCTGGGGGTCGGCATCCTGATCGGCCTGACCGGGATCGGCGGCGGATCGCTGATGACCCCGCTCTTGATAATCGTGCTCGGAATCCACCCGGTGGTCGCGGTCGGCACCGACCTGATGTACGGGGCGATCACCAAGACGCTCGGCGGCTACAAGCATCTGCGCAAGCGCACGGTCGATCTCGGGGTGTCCAAGTGGTTGGCCTACGGCGGCATACCGGGAACGCTGATCGGTGTACTGCTCGTGGACCGCCTGCACAAGGTGTACGGAAAGAGCTTCGACCATGTGCTGATCGCGTGCGTGGCCGGCGCGCTCGTGATCGTGGCGAGCGTGGTGCTGGTGCGCACGCTGTTGCTCAGCCATCTGACAGAGCATGAGCGCGAGAGCTTCCACTTCTCGAAGCGCGCCGGGGCGGCGGCGATCGCGCTCGGGTTCGTGCTCGGGCTGATCCTCGGCATGACCTCGGTCGGCAGCGGTGCGCTGATCGGCGTGGCGATGATCGTGATCTTCAGGCTCACCCCGCAGCGAGTGGCCGGCTCCAGCGTGTTCCTCGCGGCGATGCTGTTGTGGGTCGCGGGCCTCGCGCACGTGGCAAGCGGCAACGTGGACTACAGCCTGATGGGCAATATCCTGATCGGCTCGATGCCGGGCGTGTGGATCGGGGCGCACTTCGTCGACCGCGTCCCCAGCCAGGCGCTGCGCGTCACGCTCGGGGCGGCGCTGCTCGGGTCGGCGCTCGCGATGATCAACAACGCGGGCGGCAAGATGCCGGTGGGCGTGATCTTCGGAGCGCCGGTCGCGGTGGGCGTCGTGGGCTTCCTGCTGCATCTGCGCTCGCGCACACGAGCAGGCGAGGTGACGCGAGTAGTGGACGTGGCGGGGGCCCACCAGGTGGGTACGCCCAGCATCGCCCCCACAAAGCCAGGGCTGTCGACGTCGGAGGGATCGTGAGCGTCGCCGAGCGCCCCCAGCTCAGCCACCTGCGGGCGCTGGAGTCGGAGGGGATCCACGTGATGCGCGAGGTGGCAGCCGTTTTCGAGCGGCCCGTCCTGCTGTTCAGCGGCGGCAAGGACTCGATCGTGCTGCTGAGACTCGCGGAGAAGGCGTTCAGGCCGGCGCCGTTCCCGTTCCCGCTGATGCACGTGGACACCGGTCACAACTTCCCCGAGGTGATCGAGTTCCGCGACCGCCGCGTGGCGGAGCTCGGCGAGCGCTTGATCGTGGCCTCCGTGCAGGAGTCGATCGACGCGGGCAGGGTCGCGGAGGAGATGGGACCGCGGGCTTCGCGCAATCGGCTGCAGACGGTGACGCTGCTCGACGCGATCGCCGAGCACGGCTTCGACGCGGCGTTCGGCGGCGCCCGCCGCGACGAGGAGCGGGCGCGGGCGAAGGAGCGCATGTTCTCCTTCCGCGACGACTTCGGCCAGTGGGATCCCAAGAACCAGCGACCGGAGCTGTGGAACCTCTACAACGGGCGCATCCGCAAGGGCGAGAACGTGCGCGTGTTCCCGCTGTCCAACTGGACGGAGCTCGACGTTTGGGAGTACATCGACCAGGAGCGGTTGGAGGTGCCCTCGATCTATTTCGCGCACGAGCGCGAGGTGTTCCGGCGCGACGGCATGCTGTACGCGTGGCGCGAGGACACCGAGCTCATCGACGGCGAGAGCGTGTTCACCGAGACGGTGCGCTACCGCACCGTCGGCGACATGAGCTGCACGGGAGGCGTGCGCTCGCAGGCTGTGACGCTGGAGGAAGTCGTGACCGAGATCGCCGCGACGAGGATCACCGAGCGCGGTGAGACCAGAGCGGACGACCGCGTGTCGGAGGCGGCGATGGAGGACCGCAAGAAGGCTGGGTATTTCTAATGACGCTCGACCTGCTGCGCTTCACTACCGCCGGCTCGGTCGACGACGGCAAGAGCACGCTGATAGGCAGGCTGCTGTACGACACTAAGCAGGTGTTCGAGGATCAGCTCGACCATGTGGCGCAGGCCAGCGAGCGCCGTGGCGGCGAAGGAGCGCTCGACTTGGCGCTGCTCACCGACGGCCTGCGGGCAGAGCGCGAGCAGGGCATCACGATCGACGTGGCCTATCGCTACTTCGCGACCGCGAAGCGCAGGTTCATCATCGCCGACTGCCCAGGACACCAGCAGTACACGCGCAACATGGTCACGGGCGCCTCGACCGCCGACCTGTCTGTGATCTTGCTCGACGCGCGCAAGGGCGTGCTCGAGCAGTCCAAGCGTCACGCGTTCATCAGCGCGCTGCTCGGCATCCCGCACCTGGTGGTTGCGGTCAACAAGATGGATCTCGTGGAGCATTCGCAGGCGCGCTTCGAGGAGCTCGTGGTGGAGTTCGGCGGATTCGCCGAGAAGCTCGTCGGCGAGCGTCGCGACATCGCCTACATCCCGATGTCGGCGCTGAACGGCGACAACGTGGTCGA
>DASUDH010000282.1:0-6353 GCA_036275675.1 Solirubrobacteraceae bacterium
GGCTACCCGCTCCAGCGCGGCGGCGAATCCAACGCCCAGTCGACCGCCTGGGCGATCCAGGGACTCCTCGCCGCAGGCCATGACCCGCGCGCGATCACGCGCCGTGGACACTCCCCGCTTGGCTATCTGGAAGGCCTGATCGCCTCGGACGGCAGCGTGCGTTACTCCTCTGCGAGCAGCCAGACGCCGGTGTGGGTCACCGCCGAGGCGCTCGCGGCGCTCGCCGGCAAGCCGCTGCCGATCGCGCCGGCCGGCGGACCCTCCGTCCCGCCGGCCACGCCCGGCGCTGTCAGGGCCGCGGGTCGGCCTCCCGCCAAGGCGTCGTCGGGCCAGCGCATCTCTGCGCCGGTCCGCCCGACCGCACCTGCAAAGGCGATGACGGGTGCGTCGGCGACGCAGACGCGCCTCGATGCTCTCGCGCTCGAGGCCGGGATCCTCGTCGGCGTCGTGCTATCACCCGTGCTTCGCTGAGCGCAGTCGCGCCGGTGGGGTGCGTTGAGCCACGATTAAGCGACCCTCCTACCATTTGGGTGGATGTCCGCGATCTCGATCACGACTGTCCCCGGTCGCCGCGGCGCCGGGTTCGCGCTGCTCGCCGCCGGGCTGTGCGGTGTCGGACTGGCGTTCACGTGGGTGCTCGCGCAGCTTGTGCCCGTCACGCATGTGCGCGACGCGGTGGCTCTGTACGACTTCACGCGGCTGGATCGTCCGTTCGTGGAAGGCCCCGCGAACGCGCTGCTCTATATGCTCGAACCGGCGCTCTTCGTCGTGTGGGGGATCGCGCTCGTGGCGGTGGCCCTCTCGCGCGGGCGCCCACGGATCGCGCTTGCCGTCGCGGTCGTGCTGTCCGTGGCTCCGCTCAGCGCCGAGCTGCTCAAGCCGCTGACCGCCCATCCCCACGCGCAGATCGGATCGCTCTACATCACCGAAGCCTCATGGCCAAGCGGGCATTCGACCGCTGCCATGGCGCTCGTGTGGTGCGCCTTGCTGGTCGCTCCTCCCGCGCGCCGGCGGGCCGTCGCGATGTCGGGCGCCGTGCTCGCCGCGGCTGTGGGCTGTGCGCTGCTGATACTCGCCTGGCACATGCCGAGCGATGTGCTCGGTGGCTACCTGCTCGCCACGCTGTGGACCGCTCTCGCGGTCGCTGCTCTGCGCGTGAGCGGCCGGCGCGGAGCTCTCAGGCGACCGTACCTGCGGGTCCCCCGCCGTGCGCGCCGGGAGCCCATAGCGACTCCGGCCCCTCATTCACGGCGCGGCTGAGGATGAACAGCATGTCCGACAGGCGGTTCAAGTAGCGCACGACCTCGGGATTGCACTCCTCGCCGACCGCGATCGCGCGGCGCTCGGCCCGCCGGCATACGGTGCGACATACGTGCAGGTGCGCCGCCGCCGGCGTTCCGCCCGGGATCACGAACGAGCGCAGCGGCTCGAGCTTCGCGTTGACCTCGTCGCACACCCGCTCGAGCCACTGCGCGTACTCGGGCGTGACCCGCAGGCGCGCCTGACCCTTGCCGGTGGCGTCCGGCGCGCCGTCGGCTCCAGGTGGCACCGACAGGTCGGCGCCGACGTCGAGCAGGTCGTTCTGCACACGCGCCAACCACTCCGCGAAGCTCGACGGCAAGCCCGGTTGGGCCAGCGTCACGCCGATCGTCGCACCCAGCTCGTCCACGGTGCCGTAGGCCTCGACGCGCGGGTGCAGCTTGGAGACGCGGCTCATGTCCCCCAGGTGGGTCTCCCCGCCATCGCCGAGCTTTGTGTATATGCGCGTCAGGTTGACCGTCACCGCCCGTCGAGTCTGCCACATGGACAGCTGGACTGCCTGTCCTGCGCCGGCACACTGTCTGGCCGGACTGCCTGCCGTCGGCCAGATCGGATACTTTCCCGGCCTTCATGCGGGTAGGTGTTCCGAAGGAGACCGCCGAGGGCGAGCGCAGGGTCGCGCTTGTGCCGGAGGTCGTGTCCAAGTTGAAGGCCAAGGGAATCGATGTCCTGGTCGAGAACGGCGCGGGCGCGGGCGCGCTTTTGCCCGACGCGGCGTTCACCGGCGCGGGCGCGCAGATGAGCGCCGACGCGGCTGAGGTGTGGCGCTCGGAGGTGGTCGTCAAGATCTCGCCGCCGAGCGAGGTCGAGATCGGGCTGCTCGGAACTGGGTCGATCCTGATCGGCTTCCTCGCGCCGCTCACGAGCCCGCGGACGACGCATGCGCTCGCCTCCGCCGGGGCGACGGCGTTCGCGATGGAGTCGATCCCGCGCATCTCGCGTGCCCAGTCGATGGACGCGCTCTCCTCGCAGAGCAACATCGCCGGCTACAAGGCGGCGCTGCTGGGTGCTGAGCACATGGGGCGTTTCTATCCGATGCTGATGACCGCGGCCGGCACGATCCCGCCCGCCAAGGTGCTCGTGCTCGGCGCCGGCGTCGCCGGGCTGCAGGCGCTTGCGACCGCCAAGCGCCTCGGTGCGCGCACGACCGGCTATGACGTCCGCCCGGAGGTCGCCGAGCAGGTGCGGTCGCTCGGGGCGCAGTGGCTCGATCTGGGCCTGGAGGCCAGTGGAGAGGGCGGCTATGCGCGCGAGCTCTCAGACGAGGAGCGCGCGCGCCAGCAGCAGGCGTTGACGGACGCGATCAAGGGCTTCGACGTCGTAATCACCACGGCTCTCGTGCCGGGTCGCCCGGCTCCGACGCTCGTGACGGCGGAGGCGGTGCGGGGGATGAAGCCCGGCTCGGTGATCGTTGACCTGGCCGGCGAGTCGGGTGGCAACTGCGAGCTGACCGAGCCCGGTCAGACGGTCGTCAGGCACGACGTGAAGGTCATCTCGCCGCTGAACCTGCCGGCGAGCATGGCCGAGCACTCCTCGCAGCTGTTCGCGCGCAACGTCCAAGCGTTGCTCGACCTGCTCGTTGGCGAGGACGGCGCCCTGGCGCTGGACTTCGACGACGAGATCGTCGCGGGCGCGTGCACGGTGCGCGCCGGAGAGATCGTGCACGCTGGCGCCAAGGCCGCGGTGGATGCGGCTGGTGCGATGGGGGCAAGCGCATGATGCTTGCGAGCGTGCTCACCACCAATCTCGCGATCCTCGTGCTCGCGGGCTTCATCGGCTTCGTCGTGATCTCCAAGGTGCCTAACACGCTGCACACGCCGCTCATGTCGGGCACGAACGCGATCCACGGGATCGTGCTGCTCGGCGGGCTGCTCCTGTTCGGGCTTGCCGAACTGAGCGCGTTCAGCAAGGCGCTGCTCGTGATCGCCGTCGCGTTCGGCACGATCAACGTCGTCGGCGGCTTCCTCGTCACCGACAGGATGCTCGACATGTTCAAGTCCAAGTCTCGGACTGGCTCGGTGAGCAGATTGGCTAGTGGCCCAAGGGATCGCTCGGTAAGCAGATCGGCAAGCGGCTCGAAGAGTCAGTCGGCAAGCGGCTCGGGCAGTGGCTCGTCGCACGAGGACCCGGCCGAAGGTAACTCCTGATGTTCGTAGTTACACCGTTCTTGGCCACGAGCTTCCTGCAGAGCGAAAGCTTCATCTACGTCCTGTACATTGTCGCCTTCGCCCTGTTCATCCAGGGTCTGCGCGGCCTCTCGGGGCCGACGACCGCGGTGCGCGGCAACCGTATCGCGGCCGTCGGAATGGCGATCGCGGTGGTCGCGACGCTACTGGGCCCCGGTGAGGGCAACTGGGGCTTGATCGCGCTCGGCATCGCGCTCGGGGTCCTCGTCGGGGTTCCCGCGGCACGCCAGGTGAAAATGACCGCGATGCCGCAGATGGTGGCGCTTTTCAACGGGGTCGGCGGCGGTGCGGTGGCGATCATCTCGTGGGTCGAGTTCCGCAGTCTCGGCTCCACCTACGGCTCGCACACGATCGAAGTCGGCGGAGAAGTGGTCCACACGGGGGGAGTCGCCACGTACGTGGCGATCTTCTCCGTGTTCGCCGCGATCGTCGGGTCGGTCTCGTTCTGGGGGTCGAACATCGCGTTCGGCAAGCTCCAGGAAATCCTCCCCGGTCGCCCGATCACGCTGGGGGCTGGTCAGCAGATCGTCAACCTCATGTTGCTGGCGCTCGCCGTCGCGGCGGGCGTCGATCTGGTTGCCGGCGCCCACTCCGAAGTGCTGTTCATCGGGATGCTGATCGTCGCCGCGCTGCTCGGCAACGCCGTCGTGCTCCCGATCGGCGGCGCCGACATGCCGGTCGTCATCTCGCTCCTGAACGCGTTCACCGGCCTCTCGGCCGCGGCGACAGGCATGGCGCTGAACAACCCGGCGCTGATCGTCGCGGGGATGATCGTCGGCGCCTCCGGCTCGATCCTCACGAACCTCATGGCGCAGGCGATGAACCGCTCGATCCCGGCGATTGTCGCGGGCGGCTTCGGTGGCGGCGGAGCCGTCGAGGGCGCCGAAGGCGCCGGCGCCCACGACGGCACGGTGCGTTCCACGAGCGCCGCCGACGCGGCGATCCAGCTCGCCTACGCGAGCCGTGTGGTGGTCGTCCCTGGCTACGGCATGGCCGTTGCCCAGGCGCAGCACGCGGTACGCGAGCTCACGAAGGAGCTCGAGTCCCGTGGCGTGGAGGTCAGCTATGCGATCCATCCCGTGGCGGGACGCATGCCGGGGCACATGAACGTGCTGCTCGCCGAGGCCGACGTGCCGTATGACCAGCTCAAGGAGATGGACGACGCCAACCCCGAGTTCCAGCGCACCGACGTGTCGCTCGTGATTGGAGCCAACGACGTGACCAACCCGGCGGCGAAGAACACACCGTCCTCGCCGATCTACGGGATGCCGATCCTCGAGGTGGCCGACAGCCAGTCGGTGATAGTGATCAAGCGTTCGATGAACCCAGGCTTCGCGGGGATCGAGAACGAGCTCTACTTCGACCCGAAGACCTCGATGCTCTTCGGGGACGCCAAGTCGGCCGTGAGCGAGATCACGGCCGAACTGTCGGCTCTCTGAGTTAGGGCCCAGCTCTTAGACGCGTCCCAGGGGGTCTGCGGGACGCCGGCCTCGATGTGTGCCACGTCGCCTGGTGCCATGTCGCGGGTCCTCGGCGCATACATCCCTGCACGTGCCAATTTGGTACGCAATGTAGACAATACACGCATTGCTAATGTAGTACATCGTATCTTACACTCAACTGAGGAGAGGAGACGTAGTTATTTGAGGGGTCAGGATTCCGCTGCATCGCCTCATATTTTCGGGTCTGCCACGGTCCATGGTCCGTCGGACCCTCACGCTGGTAGTCGGAGTGTTGGCGTGTGCCGGATGGGTCTCCGGGGTGGCTCGCCCTCATGGCGAGTCGCCCCGGATCGGCATCGAGACGGCGCTGGCGCGGACAGTCGCCACGCCACTCGCCAAAGCGAGCATCGTCGGCGGGACGGGCGCCTCGATCGCAAACTTCCCCTTCCAGGTGGCGCTATACAACCCGCAGGCGGGCTCACCGGCGGCGGGTTTCTTCTGTGGCGGGGTCATCGTCGATGCCACGCACGTCGCCACCGCCGCCCACTGCGTGGCCGGCAGCGCCGGCCGGCAAGCGGGGTCTCCGGGTCAGGTGGCCGTTCTGGCAGGCTCGAGCACGCTTGACCCACCCGACCCCGGGAGCGTGCGCGATCCGGTGCGGTCGAGCACGTTCGATGCGCGCTACAACCCGCTGAGCAGCGACTACGACGTCGCGCTGCTCACACTGGCCCGGCCGCTGTGGTCGGGTCCGATCGCGCCGAGCGTGAACGGCATCGACACGATCGCGCCGGTGCCGCTCGACCGAGGCAGGGCGTCCGCGTACGCCAATCCCAATGTCACTCCTGCGATAACCGTCGTCGCCAGCGGCTGGGGAGACGTTAATCCGGCGCCCAACAGAGGACCGAGCTACCCGACAAGCTTGCAGGCCGTGCGGATGCCACTCATCTCGGACGCCGCATGTGAAGAACAGTACGCGGTGATCGAACAGCCGATCACCTCACGCATGATCTGTGCAGGCGGGGGACGATCTCGCCTCGACACGTGCTACGGCGACAGTGGCGGTCCGCTCGTCGTGGATCGGAACACTCCCGCGCGGCCGCCGGGCGACTACGTGCTGGTCGGGCTCGTTGACTTCGGCAACGGATGCGCCCAGCCCGGCTATGCTGGCGTTTACACGCGGATCTCGAACCCGGAGGTCATGCGCTTTCTGAGCTCGGGCATCGGCCATCAGGTGAGGGCGGTCGGCTCGCAGGCCAAGCACAAGAAGAAGCACAAGAAGCGCCACCGCCACCGCGGTCTGTAGGCGCCGGGCAGCGCTAGGAGTCACCGCAGCCGGCTGGGCGCCACGTAGCGATAGAGGCCGGGGCGGACCATCACCGAATTGCGCACCGACCAAGCCGTCGTG
>DASUDH010000283.1:0-6226 GCA_036275675.1 Solirubrobacteraceae bacterium
CGCCCAGCTCGCGTCCGGGCGCGGGCAGGTCGCGCGGGACGCGCGAGCCGGTGGCGAGCACGAGCGCGTCGAAGCGCTCGCGCAGCTCGGTCACCGTCACATCCGTGCCGACGTCCACACCGCAGCGCAGCTCGACACCCTCGGCGATCAGCTGCTCGACGCGGCGCTGGACGACTGTCTTTTCGATCTTGAAGTCAGGCACGCCGAAGCGCACGAGACCACCGGCGGCCTCGTCGCGCTCGAACAGCGTGACGTTGTGGCCCGCCCGGCGTAGCTGCTGGGCGGCCGCCATCCCGGCGGGACCGGAGCCGACGACCGCGACCGGCTGTCCCGTCTCGCGGCGGGGTGGCTCGGGCCGGACCCAGCCTTCGCGGAAGGCCCGGTCGATGATGGCGTGCTCGATCTGCTTGATCGTGACCGAATCGCCCTCGCGGATCTCCAGCACGCACGCCGCCTCGCACGGCGCGGGGCACAGACGGCCCGTGAAGTCGGGGAAGTTGTTGGTGGCGTGCAGCTGGGCGATCGCCTCCTGCCAGCGGTCGCGGTAGACGAGGTCGTTCCAGTCGGGAATCAAGTTGCCGAGCGGGCAGCCGTCGTGGCAGAACGGCACACCGCACTCCATGCAGCGCGCGCCCTGGTCGCGCAGCTCCTGCACGGGACGCTCGGCAGTGAGCTCGTGGTAATCGTGCGCACGCTCGCGCGGGTCGCGGTAGGCGATCCCGTGGCGCTCGATCTGCAGGAACCCGCCGAGCTTGCCCATCAGGCGACGATCCCCTCGGCCTGCTCTTCCTCGGCTTCGGCGAGCTCCCGCAGAACGCGCTTGTAGTCGTGCGGCATCACCTTCACGAACGCGCCGGCCGCGAGCAGCTCCTCGAAGCGCGCGAGCGCGTCGCGCGCGACGGGCGAGTCGGTGCGCTGCCCATGCTCCTCGATCATCGTGCGCAGCTCGATCGCGTCGGCCCGCGAGAGCTCCTCGAAGCCGACCATGCCCATGTTGCAGCGTGCGGGGAACGCGCCCGTCTCGTCGAGCACGTAGGCGATCCCACCGCTCATGCCGGCCGCGAAGTTGCGTCCAGTGGAACCGAGCACGACTACGCGCCCACCGGTCATGTACTCACAGCCGTGGTCACCGACGCCCTCGACCACCGCCCACGCGCCCGAGTTGCGCACGGCGAAGCGCTCGCCCGCCAGGCCCCTGAAGAAGGCACGGCCGGAGGTGGCGCCGTAGAGCACTGTGTTGCCGACGATCACGTTCTCATGCGCGACGAAGCGCTCGCCGACGTCGCGCGGCGGGCGCACTGCGAGAACGCCGCCCGAGAGGCCCTTGCCGGTGTAGTCGTTGGTGTCGCCCTCCAGTTCGAAGGTGACGCCGGGCGCGAGCCAGCCGCCGAAGCTCTGGCCAGCTGAGCCGCGCAGGCGCACGACGATCGATTCGGGTGGCAGGCCCTGCGCCCCCAGCGCGCGGGCGATGTGGCTCGAGAGGATGCCCCCGACACAGCGATTGACGTTGCGAATCGGCAGCTCTATCTCCACCCGCGCAGGTGTAAAGCCGTCCTCGGCGATCCCATCCCCGCTCCCACCATTCTCGCTCCCGTACCCGCTGACGCCTTGCTCGTTTTCGCTCTTTTCGAGGGTCATACCCCCGCTTCCCATATTCGCCGCGCCGTCGGCGCCGGCATTCACGCTCCCGTCCGCGTGTGGGCCGGCCTCGATGACAACGCGCGAGCGCTCAACGAGCTCCCAGTCGAGCGCATCCTCGAGCACCGCCGGCGGCGGTTCGACGCGACGGCGCGGCGCTCCCTCGGGCAGCTCGATGTGGGCCAGGATGTGCGTGAGGTCCACGCCGCGCGCCTTCCAGTGCTCGATCGCCTGCTCGGCACCGAGCAGATCGACGCGACCGATCGCCTCGTCCAGAGTGCGCAATCCGAGCGAGGCGAGGATCTCGCGGACTTCCTCGGCGACGAAGAAGAAGAAGTTGACGACGTGCTCGGGGCGGCCCTTGAAGCGCTTGCGCAGCTCGGGGTCCTGGGTGGCGATCCCGACGGGGCACGTGTTCAGGTGGCAGGCCCGCATCATGATGCAGCCCGTCGCGATCAGCGGGGCGGTGGAGAAGCCCATCTCGTCCGCGCCGAGCATCGCGGCGATCACCACGTCGCGGCCGGTCTTCAACTGCCCGTCGGTCTGCACGACGATGCGCGAGCGCAGGTCGTTGAGCAGCAGCGTCTGCTGGGTCTCCGCGAGGCCGATCTCCCACGGCACGCCGGCCGCCTGGATCGAGGAGAGCGGGGAGGCGCCGGTGCCGCCGTCGTGGCCGGAGATCAGCACGCGGTCGGCATTCGCCTTGGACACCCCCGCGGCGACCGTGCCGACGCCGACCTCGGAGACGAGCTTGACCGACACCTGCGCGCTCGGGTTGGAGCAGCGCAGGTCGTAGATCAGCTGCTTGAGGTCCTCGATCGAGTAGATGTCGTGGTGGGGCGGCGGGGAGATCAGGCCGACGCCGGGGGTGGTGTGGCGGATCGAGCCGATGTAGGCGTCAACCTTGTGGCCAGGCAGCTGGCCACCCTCTCCGGGCTTGGCGCCCTGTGCCATCTTGATCTGCAGCTCGTCGGTGTTGACGAGGTAGTGGATCGTCACGCCGAAGCGCCCCGAGGCGACCTGCTTGATCGCCGAGCGACGCCGGTCGCCGTTGGGATCGGGCTGGTAGCGCGCCGGGTCCTCCCCACCCTCGCCCGTGTTGGAGCGCCCGCCGAGGCGGTTCATCGCGATCGCGAGGGTCTCGTGCGCCTCGGGCGAGATCGATCCGAGGCTCATCGCGCCGGTGCAGAAGCGCCGCACGATCTCCTTGGCCGGCTCGACCTGCTCCAGCGGGATCGGCTCGCACGCGTCCGTGCCGATCCGCAGCAGGCCACGCAGCGTTGCCTTGCGGGCGGCATCGTCGTTGACCGCGGCGGCATACTCGCGGTACTTCTCGAAGGCGGGGCTGTCGCGCACCTCGACGCTTGCGTGGGCATCGCCCGCAAGCGCCGCGCCGACGTTGCCGTTGGCCGAGCGCACCGCGTGCTGGACGAGCGCGATCGTCTCCGGGTTCCACATGTGGTGCTCGCCGTCGCGCCGCCACGCATACACGCCGCCGACCGGCAGCAGGTCGTCGTGGGGAGCGGGGTAGGCGCGCGCATGGCGCTCCAGCGCCTCGACCGCCAGCACGTCGAGACCGACACCGCCGATTCGAGAGGCGGTGCCTGTGAAGTGGCGGTCGATCAGCTCGCGCTCGAGGCCCACGGCCTCGAAGATCTGCGCTCCGCGGTAGGACTGGATCGTGGAGATCCCCATCTTGGAGATCGTCTTCAGGAGCCCCTTGCCGATCGCCTTAACCGTGTTGCAGGCCGCCTCCTCGACGGAGAGCGGCGTCGGCCTCCCATCTGCTCCCGTGCTCGCGATGCGCTCCTGCGCGACGAGCTCGTCGAGCGTCTCTAGCATCACGTACGGATTGACCGCGCTCGCGCCGTAGCCGATCAGCGTGGCGAAGTGGTGGACCTCGCGCGGCTCGCCCGACTCGAGCACGATCCCCGCGCGCAGACGGGTGCCCTCGCGCACGAGATGGTGGTGGACCGAGGAGACCGCGAGCAGCGAGGGAATCGGCGCCCTGGCCGGCCCGAGCAGGCGGTCGGAGAGGATGACGATGTTGACCCCCTCGGCGATCGCCTCATGGGCTTGCTCACAGACGCGCGCGAGCGCCCGCGCCATGCCATCCGGACCCTCGCTCACGGGCCAGGTGACGTCGAGCGTGCGCGAGGAGAAGACCTCGTGGGAGATGTGGCGCAGCGTCTCGAGCTCGCGGTTGAGCAAGATCGGCTGGTCGAGCAAGAGCTTGTGGGCGTGCTCGGGGGTCTCGTCGAAAAGGTTGCGCTCGGTGCCGAGGCTCGTGGCGAGGCTCATCACGATCTCCTCGCGGATCGGGTCGATCGGCGGGTTGGTGACCTGCGCGAAGAGCTGCTTGAAATAGGAGAACAGCGGCGGCGCCTGGTCTGAGAGCACGGCCAGCGAGAGGTCGTTGCCCATCGACCCGATCGGCTCCTGCGCGTCGCGGGCCATCGGCTCGAGCAGCACGCGCAGATCCTCCTGCGTGTAGCCGAACGCGCGCTGGCGCGTGTGCAGCGGCTGGTCTGAGAGCGTCACCTGCTCGGACGGCTCGAGCTCGGCGAAGCGCACCGCGTTGCGCGCGTACCACTCGCCGTAGGGCTTGCGCGTGGACACCGCGTGCTTGACCTCGCCGTCATCGATCACGCGACCCTGCTCGAGATCGACGAGGAACAGCTTGCCGGGCTGCAACCGTCCGAGGCGCTCGATCTGACCAGCGGGCACGTCGAGCAGCCCACATTCCGAGCCGAGCACGACATGGCCGTCCTTGGTGAGCGCCCAGCGCCCCGGGCGCAGGCCGTTGCGGTCGAGCGTGGCGCCGACCACGCGCCCGTCGGTGAAGGCGACCGCCGCCGGGCCGTCCCACGGCTCCATCAGGCAGGAGTGGAAGGCATAGAAGCCCTTCAGGTCCTCGGGCAGGTCCGTCCGGTCGCGATAGGCCTCGGGGATCATCATCATCACCGCGTGCGGCAGCGAGCGCCCGGCGAGCATCAACAGCTCGAGCACGTTGTCGAACGTGGCGGAGTCGGAGTTGCCCTGCGTGACGACGGGCAGGACCTTCCGCAGGTCCTCGCCGAACAGCTCCGAGGCGAGCTCCGACTCGCGGGCGCGCATCCAGTTGACGTTGCCCATCACTGTGTTGATCTCGCCGTTGTGGCAGATCACGCGGTAGGGATGTGCGAGCTCCCAGCTGGGGAAGGTGTTGGTGGAGAAGCGCGAGTGCACGAGCGCCAGTGCGCTCTTGCAACGCTCGTCCTGCAGATCGGGGTAGAAGACGGCGAGCTGGTTGGAGATCAGCATGCCCTTGTAGTTGACGGTGCGCGAGGAGCTGGAGGTGACGTAGAAGCCCCCGCCGGCGTCCTCGCCGGCGGCGACCGCCTGCTCACAGGCCCGCCGGATCACGTACAGCTTGCGCTCGAAGGCGTCCTGGCCTGACCCGGCTGGCTGTGACCCGTCGAGCCTAGAGACATCGGACCCCGCGCCCGCCTGCTCCCCGGTCGGTCCGACTCCGACGAACAGCTGACGGATGACCGGCCGGCAGGACGCGGCCGTGGCGCCCGTGTGCTCGGGACGGACGGGCACGTCGCGCCAGCCGAGCACGCGCTGGCCCTCATCCTGCACGGTCTGCTCGAGCAGCCCTTCGATCCGCTCGCGTGCCGGGGCGTCGGTGGGCAGGAAGCACATCATCACGCCGTAGGCGCCGACAGGGGGCAGCTCGAAGTCCACGAGCGCGCGCAGCAGCTCGTCGGGCATCTGCATGAGGATCCCCGCCCCGTCGCCGGTCAGCGGGTCGGCTCCGGAGGCGCCGCGGTGCTCGAGGTTCTCAAGCGCCGTGATCGCGCGCGTCACGACCTCGTGCGTCGGGAGGTTGTCCAGGCGCGCGACCATCCCGACGCCGCACGCATCGTGCTCGTAGCGAGGGTCGTAGAGTCCAGCGGCCTGTGATGGCAATGTGTGCGAAGTCATGTGAGTGCTGCCGTAAGGCGGCGCGTCCCCTCAAGGGACTGCGGAGCCTTTGCGGACATGGGGGGTCGGCACCTGAGGCGGAGCCTAAAAGCGTAGCATCGCAACGACCCCTGGACATGTGTTGGACGTGTGAGATCCGTCCTCGACGGGGATCATCATGGGTGAGACATAACTGCAAGATCGGCACGGCAAACAGTCGGAGAGGCAATGACGCCGGACATGGAGCTCACGCTCGCGGCGCGGGCTGAGAATATCGCGATAGTTCGACACGCCCTCGGCGGGCTTGGCGAAGCGTTCGCCGTCTCCGAGCCGAAGCTGTCGGACATCCGGCTGGCCGTCACAGAGGCATGTGCAAACGTGGTCGTCCATGCCTATCCAGACGACCACGAGGGCCTGATGGAGGTCGTCGCGAGCATGGACGACGATGAGCTGACCGTGCTCGTGCGCGACTGGGGGCGCGGCATCAGGCCGCGCCCGGACAGCCCGGGGCTCGGACTCGGGCTGTCGCTGATCGCGGCGCTCGCCGAGACGGTGTAGCTCGGGCACGACAGCGAGGAGCACACGGAGGTGAGGATGACGTTCGCATTGACCGACGACGTGCCGAGCGTGAACGGACACC
>DASUDH010000284.1:0-5614 GCA_036275675.1 Solirubrobacteraceae bacterium
GAGCGCGGTCAGAGACATTTCACGCGAGGCGACAGCCCGTGGTTGCGGGCTTTGGGCGCTCTCGACGGTGTTGTTGTTGCGGCAAAGAGGGCGGATCGTCAGATTCGCCGCGCACATGGTCCGAGCGGGCAGGATCGGGGATGCGACCTGGCGTTTCGCGAGTGTCGAGGGCAACCAGGGGGGAGTAGGAGACACGGCTCGACTTGGACGCTCGAAACCATGAACCTCTGTGTGTGGATCATGGCCGAGACTGGTGTCTGGGAGAGCGTCGCGCTTGCAAGCGGGCGCCGTACCCACGGGCCGCGGAATCCGACTCAACGTGAACAGCATCGACCAGGCAGGGAAACATGGCATCAATCAGTGAAACGCGCTCGAAGGCGCTTGTGGAGCGCCCCGTACACGATGGGCTGCCGCGCGGTCACGTAACCGAGATCCAACGCGCCAGGATGCTCAGCGCGGCTGTCGAGGCGATCGAGGAGAACGGGTATGCGCGCCTGACCGTCGCTCAGGTGATCGGCCGCGCGAAAGTGTCTCGCAAGACGTTCTACGACCTGTTCGCCGACCGCGAGGACTGCTTCCTGGCGGTGTTCGACCGGACGCTCGAGCACGTGAGCGCCAGGGTCGTCGAGACATACGAGCAGGAGTCGTCCTGGCGTGAGAAGGTGCGCGCGGGCCTGGCGACGCTGTTGACGTTTATCGACGAAGAGCCCGAGCTTGCCAGGTTGTGCGTCGTGGACGCGCTCGGCGGAGGTCCGCGCGTGCTTGCGCGGCGCGCGCGCGTGCTTGCGCGGCTGCGCAAGGTGATCGACCAGGGTCGCAGCGCCGTCACAGGTAGGCGCGAGCCGCCGGGCGTGACCGCAGAAGGCGTGATCGGCGCGGTGTTCGCGGTGATCCACACGCGCTTGCTGGAACGCAGCGCCAAGCCGTATATCGGACTGCACGGATCGCTGATGAGCATGATCGTGCTCCCCTACCTTGGCGCGCGAGCCGCGAGCCGCGAACTGGCGCGGCCGGCGCCGCAGGTACGCCGGCGCGAGAAGGCCGAGCAGAGCGTCGGCAAGGACCCGATGGCGGGTCTCGACATGCGCTTGACCTACAGGACGGTGCGTGTGCTGACGGCGATCAGGGAGCATCCCGGGGCGAGCAATCGCGAGGTGGCCACCGGAGCCGGCATCGCCGACCAGGGTCAGATCTCCAAGCTGCTCTCGCGCCTGGAGCGTCTCGACCTGATCGAAAACGTCGATCAAGCACAATCGAAGGGCGCCCCAAACGAATGGTGCTTGACAGAGCGCGGAGCGCGCGTAGAGCGGGCCACGAGGCCGATGTGAGCAGGTGCGCCAGCGGTGCAGGGCCGCCGCCGCTCACCGCGTGCGGCTCCGATGAGAGTCGGCGCAACCGGTCCTCGCTGGAGGTGGCTACCGGGCCGTGAGAGCGCCATGTCGGGCCGGTTGGTCTACCTTTGAGAGCGCGGACGATGCGCAAACCGGGGGTGAGCGCTGTGCGATGGAAGGGATGGAGCGAGCGTCGTAGGGCCGGTGAGGCGAAGGAGCTGCTGGCCGTCGCCGGAGGGGTGTTCGATCGCTCGCTGGACCCGCGTCAGACGATGCGAGCTATCGCGAGCATTGCGGTGCCGAGGCTCGCGGAGATGTGTGTGATCAACCTGCTGCGCGAGGACGGGACCGTCGGCGACACGGTGGCGGTGGCGGTGCGCGAGGAGGCGGTCACCCAACTCGAGTCGCTACGCGCCAAGCACCCACTCGACCTGGACGGCGAGCACCCCGTAGCGCGCGCGATCCGCTCGAGGGAGCCGGTGGTGGTGCACGACCTGACCGACGCGCGCACGCTCGAGCAGATCGCCCCGGAGTCCGAGTACCGGGAGTTCATAGCGTGGAGCGGCTACCACTCGGCTGTCGTGATGCCGCTGATCGCTCGTGGCCGGCTGCTGGGGGCGCTGTCGTTCTTTTACATACACGATGGGCGCCACTATGACCCGGAGCACCTGGCCCTGATGCGAGACCTCGCGGACCGTGCTGCGATGGCGCTCGACAACGCGAGCCTATATGCGGCGCGCACGCAGCTGGCGCGCACGCTGCAGCGCAGCCTGCTGCCCGAGACCCTGCCGGTGCTCGAGGGGGTGGCGCTCTCCTCTGCCTACCATCCGGCCGGTGAAGGGAGCGAGGTGGGCGGCGACTTCTACGACGTGTTCGCCACTCCCTTTGGCTGTTGGCTGGTCGTCGGGGACGTGTGCGGCAAGGGACCGGAGGCGGCGGCGGTGACGGCGCTCGTACGGCACAGCATCCGCGCGTTCGCGTTCGTGCGGGCGAGCCCCGCGCAGGTGCTCGGTGCGGTCAACGAGGTAATGCTCGGCCATGACCTCGCCCACCGATTCGCGACGGTTGTGGTGGTGCGCCTGGACCTGAGGCGCGACCCTGTCAAGGCGACGATCGCGGGAGCCGGCCACCCGCCCCCCTTGCTGCTGGGGGTTGACGGTCTGGCCCGCTGTCCGAGTGCGCACGGCATGATGCTCGGTGTGCGCTCCGGCTCAAACGTGGTCGACATCGAGCTCGAGCTCGCGCCGGGGTCGACGCTTGTGCTCTACACCGATGGCCTGCTCGATGCAGGCGCCCCACGGCGCGGACTGACCCCCCGGGAGCTGTGCAGGCTGCTCGCCGGCCATGCGGGCGCGGCGCCCCAGCTGCTCGTTCAACAGCTCGAGCGGCTTGCGCTGTCGAGCGGCGCGGGTCGCCTGCGCGACGACGTTGCGATCGTGGCGGCGCGAGTCGATGGTTGATCTTTAGGGCGAGCCCATGCTTGCGGTCGCGCCGGGCACAGCCACCGTAGCCGGCGGAGCCGCGTTGCCTCGCTGGCCTCTTATGTAGCTCGAACGTGACGAACCCGTCCCGTTGTGTGAGGACGGTCGGATCAGGGTGTTGAGGGTCCCGTGCCGATCTGCTCTGTCTTCCTACGCCTGTCCCTACGCCTGTCGATCGTCGCAACCGTGGCCGTGCTCGCCGCCGCGTCGTTGTTTGCACTGGGAGTAGGCGTGTCCCGCGTGCGCGCTCGCAGGCGACGGCGATATGTGCGCTTGAGGGTGATCCCCTACCGCGGTGACGATCCGACGGCGGCGGGGATCGTGGGCATGTTCGAGGCGCTCCACAAGCGCCTGCTGCGCCGCTGGTGGCGAAGGCTGTTCACGGGTCAGCCATCGCTGGGTCTAGAGGTCCACTGCGACCGCGAGGCATGGCTGTCGCTCACCTGCCCCGCGGGGCTCGAGCCGCTGGTGGAGGCTGCTCTGCGCAGCGCCTACCCGAATTGTCGGGTGCAGGGCGTGACGCGTGCGCCCGGTGTGCCGCCGTGCGTGATGCGCTTGAAGAAGCATGCGGCGTTCACCAAGCGGGCGAAGCCCGTCGATCGTTTCGAGCACGACCGCGCTCCGGCGGTCAACCGCCTGATCACGACCATGGCGGCGTGTGGAGCGCCGGCGTTCGTGCAGATCGCGCTGACCCCCACGCCGGCGCTGTTCGAGGGGCGCTCCAAGCGCGTCTACAAGCGCCACGAGAACCGGCTGTCGCGCGAGCGCAGGCTGAGCCTGCCGCCGCTCGACCGCTCGATGGTGGAGGACGCTGAGCTGAAGGGCGGTCTCCACGTCCAACATCGCCCCCTGTTCTTTGCGGACCTGCGCGTCGTCGGGCCGAACCGGGACACGTGCGAGCGGATCGCCTCGGAGCTGCGCTCAGCGGGCGCGGAGAACCGGCTGGTGGAGCGCGGCACGGCGGTGCGCCATGGCTTGCTGGGTCTGTATACGCGGCGCGTGCTGCGCGGCGAGGGCAACCCGCTGCCGTCGATCCGCAAGGGCGTGTTCGCATCGACGGAGCTGGCGAGCGTGTGGCACATGCCGTCGCTCGACTACTCGACCGTCCCGTTCGCGCGCGACTCGCTGCCGATCGCGCCCGCGCCGCCCGCGATCCTCCGTCCGGGCAAGGGGATGGGCACTCTGCGCGACGCCCACGGTCCGGTGTCGATTCATACGCGGTTGCGCCGTCAGAATACCGCGGTACCGGGCACGGTGGAGCAGGGCAAGTCGAGCTATTTGGTGGCGACCGTCGCCGAGGATCTGCGGCGCGAGCGGTGTGCGGTGATCGTGCTCGACCCGAAGGGCGACGCGGCCGAGGCGGCCGTGAGCCTCGTGCCGCCCGAGCGCACGTGCACGCTGCTCGACTTCTCTCATCCCACGTGCGGCTTCAACCCACTCGCCGTGGACGCCCCGGCCGATACGATCGCCGACTACGTCGTCTCGTCGCTGAAGAACCTTTTCAGCGACGGAGACATCAAGGCATCCTCGGACCGTTACCTGCGCAACGCGATCATCGCGGTGCTCGCGCACGACCGCGAGAGCACTCTGTGGGACGCGGCGCGGCTGTTGTCGGTGGGGGAGGAGGGCTATGCCTACCGCTCGCGCGTGGCGGGACGCCTGCGTACGCAGCCCGAGTTCAAGGAGATCTCGGAGTTCTTCACGGGCGAGCTGTCAGCCCAGCTCGCGGATGCGCGCGGCACCACCACGGCGAAGCTGGACGCGCCGGTGAACAAGCTTGCGCGGCTGCTCAACTCGCCGTCGATCAAGCGCGTGCTCCTGAACGACTCGTTGAGGGTGAGCTTCGATCAGGTGATCGAAAACGGGGAGGTGCTCGTCGTAAAGGGTGCGCTCGGGGCGATGGGGGCGGGCAACACGAGCGTCTTGATGCAGTTGCTCGTGGGGATGCTCGACGCGGCGCTTGCGCGGCGGCAGGACAGCGTTGCGGCCGAGCAGCGCACGGCGGTCGCGCTGAAGGTGGACGAGGCGCCGCTCGTGCTGAACCGCGGCTTCACCGAAACGATGGCGCTGAAGCGCTCGGCGGGCCTCGAGACGGTCGCCTGCTGGCAGACCGACGCGCAGTGGACCGATCGCGATGTGCGCGCGCAGCTCGACGCGCTGTTCGCTCACCGCGTGTACTTCGCTACCGCATCGGTGGAGGACGCGCGTAACGCGGTGAGCCTCATGATGGCTGAGTTCTCCGACATCGTGCGCCCGGACATGCGCAATCTGTCGGCGCTCGGGCGCCCCGACGTGCGCCTGCGCCTGCCCAGGCACAGCGCGATCGTGAGCTGGGTGACACCGGAGGGTCGCCAGGCGCCATTCGTCGCGCACACGCTCCCGCTGCACGTGGACGAGCGGCGGCTGGCGCATCACGCCTGCCGGCAGGCCGAGCGAGGAGGGCGCTATCGCGAGGATCTCAGCCAGCCGCACTGGGAGCGCGCTCCAGAGTCGGTCGCCGAGCGTGCGCCGGAGCCGGCTGTCACCGCGAATCCAGCGCCCGCCGACGTGTCCGCCTCGACGCCGGCTGAGAGCTACCGCGAGCTGGTGGACCTGAACGCCGCTCACAGCGTGCGCTGGGCCAAATCCGCGCCGACCCTCGTCGCGCTCGATCCCGAGTCGCTCGACATCGAGATCCTTGCGCTCGTCGCATCGATGAGGCACGTGCTCAGCAGCCAGATCCACCGCCGCTTCAACGGCGATCGCGCTGCCACGACCACGCAACGCCGCCTGAAGCGGCTGTCGGACGCGGGCCTGGTGGCG
>DASUDH010000285.1:0-3917 GCA_036275675.1 Solirubrobacteraceae bacterium
AGGCCATCCTGGACGAGATGGCCGTGGCGGACGCGATCGCCGATCGTGACCTCGAAGCCGTCCGGCTGCTCGTAGATCTCCTTGAGCATGAACGTCTCGAAACCGCCCTTCTCGGCGGTGTCCTCGTCCCAGTCGATCCGCTCGACGGCTCGCTGCACCGCATCGCCGTCCTGCGTGAGGATCGTGACGCCGTCGGGGCCCAGCACGACGATCTCACCGTTCTCGACGTGTTGTACGCAGCGCGTTTGCGCGAGGAACGCGGGCACCGCCGAGGCGATGAACTGCTCATCCTCGCCGCGTCCGACGACCAGCGGGCACTCCTTGCGCGCACCCACGAGCGTATGCGGCTCCTCCGCACTCATTGCCACGAACGCGAAATGGCCTTCGAGCCGGCCGAATGCCGTTCGCACTGCGGTGACGAGGTCACCGTCGTAGTGGGCCGCGATTAGGTGCGCGATCACCTCCGCGTCGGTCTCGGAGGTGAACACGTTGCCTGCGGCGATCAGGCGTTCCTTGAGCGCCATATAGTTCTCCACGATCCCGTTCACGACGACGTGCAGACGATCCTCGGAGTCGTTGTGAGGGTGCGCGTTCTCCTCGCTGACCCGCCCATGGGTGGCCCAACGCGTGTGGCCGATCCCGGTTACGGCGACGGGCCGCGGCTCAGCCATCACGGCGACGGCTGTCCCTCCGACGATGTCGACGTCCTCCCGGGCGCCGGCGTCGAGCTTGGCTTGAAGGGCGCTCAGGTTGCCAACTGACCGCACCGCCTCGATTCGGTCCTCGACGATCAGTGAGATCCCGGCGCTGTCATAGCCGCGGTACTCGAGCTTCTGCAACCCGGCGAGCAAGAGCTCGCGGGCAGGGCGCCTGCCTACGTAACCGACGATGCCGCACACGGCGACGACGATATCAGCGGGTTCTCAGGCCGGCTTGTTCCGCACGAGCGCCACCGGCCTGGAACAGGCCGCTGCGACCTCACCGTTCAACCCAACTCGCGCTGCACGAGCGCCACCAGGCGCGAGCAGGCCGCGTCGGCCTCCTCGTCGGTGGGAGCCTCGACCATCACCCGCACGAGCGGCTCGGTGCCGCTGGGACGCACGAGCACGCGCCCGCGACCGGAGAGCGCGCGGTCCTCGGTGAGCACCGCCTCGGCGACGCTCTCGGCGCTTGCGAAGGCGCCCCGGTCGCGCACTCGCACGTTGACGAGCCGCTGTGGCAGCTTCTCCATCGCATCGCGCTCGACGAGATCGCGTCCCGCGAGCGCTTCGAGCGCGAGCAGCGCACCGGCGATCCCATCGCCGGTGCTGTTGAAGCCCATGTCGATGATGTGCCCCGACTGCTCGCCTCCGAGGGCCCAGCGCTTGCGGCGAAGCTCTTCCAGCACGTAGCGGTCGCCTACGTTCGTGCAGGCGACCTCGATGCCAGCGTCGCGCATTGCGGCGTGGAAGCCATAGTTGGTCATCACGGTCACGACGACGCCGTCACCGGTGAGGCGTTGCTGCTCGCGCAGGTGGAGCGCGGCGAGCGCGATCAGCTCGTCGCCGTCGACCACGACTCCCGCACGGTCGACGGCGAGCACGCGGTCGCCGTCGCCGTCGAAGGCGAAGCCGAGCGCGTGCCCACCCGCACGCACCCGTTCGCCGAGGCTCGCGATGTGGGTGGAGCCGCAACCGGCGTTGATGTTGCGTCCGTCGGGCTTGGCCGCTATGACCGTCACATCGGCGCCGAGGCGCCTGAAGATCTCGGGCGCCACCTTGTGGGTGGCTCCGTTGGCGCAGTCGATCAGCACGTCGAGTCCGTCGAGGCGCAGGGCGGCGAAGCGGGTCTCGAGCTCCCTCAGGTAGTCCTCGAGCGCACCCCGCAGCTCGCGCACGCGCCCGATCGTCGCGGGCTTCGCGACGACGCCGTCCGTTGCGGCGCCAACCGCTCGACCACCACCCCCCGCAGCACTCTCACCCGACTCCTCTTCGATCGCGAGCTCGGCGGCGTCGGAGAGCTTGAAGCCGTCCGCGCCGAAGAACTTGACGCCGTTGTCCTGGTAAGGGTTGTGCGAGGCGGACAGCACCACCGCGAGGTCGAAGCCGTAGCGCTCGACGAGCAGCGGCGCTGCAGGTGTCGGGAGCACCCCGCCGAGCAGCGCTTCTCCGCCGGCGGCGCTCACGCCCGCCGCGAGCGCCGCCTGCAGCATCTCACCCGACTCGCGTGTGTCGCGTACGATCAGCACGCGCGGGCGCTGCGCTCGGGTATGGCCGGTGGCCGCCTTGCCGAGAGCGAGCGCCAGCTCAGCGCTCAACAGCTCGCCTGCGACACCGCGGACGCCGTCGGTCCCGAACAGCTTGGCCATGGAGGGTTTTTAGCGCTTGGAGAACTGCGGCCGCTTGCGGGCCTTCTTCAAGCCTGCCTTCTTACGCTCCTTGGCGCGCGAGTCGCGCGTCAGAAAGCCCCGGCGCTTGAGCTCGCCACGCAGGTTCGGGTCAGCCTCGAGCAGGGCGCGAGAGATGCCGTGACGGAGCGCCCCAGCCTGAGCGGAGATGCCGCCTCCGTGCAGGCGCGCGACGACGTCCATGCGGTCCTGGTAGCCGACCGTCTCCAGCGGCTGGCGGATATTGCGCTGGAGCGTGACTCGCGGGAAGTGCTCGTCGAGGGCGTGCCCGTTGACGAGGTAGGCGCCGCTGCCAGGCCTGAGGATGACTCTCGCGATCGCCGTCTTGCGCTTACCGGTGGCCTTGTAGCGGGCGCCCGCGGCCAGATCGATCGCTGCGGTTGCGATCGGCTCGGAGAGTTGGCCGCGCTCGGGCTCCTCCTCGGACTGCGGCTCGTCGTACTCCTCGATCGCGTAGGGATCCTCAGGCTGCTCGGGAGCGAGCGGGTCGACGCCCTCGGGGACGATGTCCACTTCCAGGTGTGCCCCAGGCACCGCCGGCTTGACGCGTGGGGTGGGCGCCTCGTCTTCCTCCTCGAAGCTGCCCGCGTCCGCGGACGGCGACTCCTCGGCTGCAGCGGACTCCTGTGCGACGTGCTCCTCAGATACGGTCTCCTGCGTAACGGACTCCTCGGTTGCCACAGGCTCCTGCCCAGCCGGCTCGTCCGCTACAACAGGCTCTTCGGCCACAGCCTCCGCGACAGCCGACTGCTCCTCGGCCGTGCCGGGCTCAACCGCCGCAGGCTCCTCGTCGCGCTGCTCAGCGACTGGTCCGGCGTCTTCGTCGGCTACCTGCTCATGGGTCTCTTCGACGTCTTCGGTGGGGGTGTCCTCAGCAACTGCTGACGCGTCGGCGGTCGGGTCGGTCGGGTCGGGCTGCTGCTCGTCGGTGTGCTCGGTAGGCTCGTCGGCCATCAGGCCTCGATCTCCATCGGTCGCGGTTTCTGGGCGATGTGGGGGTGTTCGGGACCGGCGTAGACCTTGAGCTTCGTGAGCTGCTTGCGAGCAAGGCGGTTGCGCGGCATCATCCCCTTGACGGCCAGCCGGACGATCTCCTCGGGACGGCGCGCGATCATTTCCTCGAAGGTGCGTGAGCGCAACCCACCCGGATAGCCCGAGTGACGGTAGTAGCGCTTGTCCTGACGCTTTTTGCCGCTGACGGACACCTTCTCGGCGTTGACGACGACTACGAAGTCGCCCGTGTCGATGTGGGGCGTGTATTCAGGCTTGCGCTTGCCGCGCAGAGCGTCCGCAATCTGCGTGGCGAGACGCCCGAGCGTCTTTCCGTTGGCGTCCACAACGAGCCAGTTGCGCTCGCGGTCGGTGGGCTTGGCTACGTAGGTCTTCATGACGTGAAAAAGGCCGCGCAAACACGACGCGCGGCGCGGAATGCATGATAGGCGAAGTTTGGCCTGGCCGCAGCGTCGACTCGAGCAGACGTCTACAGCAAGAGCAACATCATCAGGAAGACCATGCCGCATGCGGCATGGTC
>DASUDH010000286.1:0-5555 GCA_036275675.1 Solirubrobacteraceae bacterium
GGCCGACCCGTGCATGCACGGGTCGGAACGCAGGGCCGCATGCGGCCCTGCTCGGGGCGCGCATGCGCGCCCCGACCGGTCGGCGCATGCCCCGACCGGGCACAACAAAAATGTGCGCCGATCGGGTGATACGGATATGAAGATGCCGGACACCGTCCAGATTCGTGAGGTCGGTCCGCGCGACGGCTTTCAGAACGAGCCCGAGACGATCCCGACCGAGCGCAAGGTCGAGCTGATCGACATGCTCACGCGCACCGGCCTGCGCCGCCTGGAGGCGACGAGCTTCGTGCGCGCCGACGTCATCCCGCAACTCGCCGATGCTTCCGAGGTGATCGAGCGGATCGACGTTCCCGACAGCGTGTCGGTCAGCGTGCTCGTCCCCAACGAGCGCGGGCTCGACGCCGCGTTCGCTCATCGCTCGCGGATCGACGAGATCAACGTGTTCCTGTCGGCCTCAGACACCCACAATCGCCGCAACGTGCGTCGCTCGGTCGAGGAGTCGTTGATGTCATTGGAAAAGGTGCTGCCCCACGCGCGTGCGGGGGGCCTGCGTTGCGAGGCCGTCATCTCCACCTCCTTCGGCTGCCCCTACGAGGGCCGCGTGCCGCCCGAGCGGGTGCTCGCGATCGCGCAGCGCCTGCGCGACGCGGGCGCACAGGAGATCGGCTTTGGCGACACCACCGGCATGGCCAACCCCGTGCAGGTGCAATCGTTCTTTGAACTCGCCTTCGAGCGCCTGGGGGCGGCCCCCGCCGCGCCTCCCGCGCCCGCTGGGCCGGGCCCGGCGGTGCATGCGAGAGATGCCTCCCACGCCGCACCTCAGCTCACCGCCCACTTCCACAACACGCGCGGCCAGGGGCTCGCGAACGTGCTCGCCGCATTGCAGGCGGGAGTCACGAGCTTCGAGTCGAGCTTCGGCGAGCTGGGCGGCTGTCCCGTCCCCGCGGGCGCCACCGGCAACATCGCCAGCGAGGACCTCGTCTCGATGCTGCACGAGATGGGGGTCTCCACGGGCATCGACCTCGACGCGCTGCTCGCCTGCTCGCGCCGCGTCCAGGAGCTGCTCGGCCGCCCGCTCGGCAGTCACACGCTCGTGGCCGGTCCGGTCGACTGGCGCGACGCAAGCTGACGATCCCGGTTGACGCGCGCCTCCAGCTCCTCCGCACGGCGGCGGCGCGGCCTGCCGGCGAAGCGCGTTCAGCGGCCGCTGAACTGCGGCGGGCGCTTCTCCTTGAATGCCTTCGTGCCCTCGGCGAAGTCCTCGCTCTGCGCGCACAGCTGCTGGATCGTGACCTCGTGCTCGAGGGTCGCGGCGAGCGCCGGCTTGGCCGCAGCGTCAATCACGCGCTTGACGAGGCCCACGGCCACCGGTGCGCACGCGAGCAACTCCTCCACGAGCTGCGCGGTTGTGGCGTGGAGCTCGGCGGCTGGCGCGACGCGGTTGACGAGGCCGATGCGCTCCGCCTCGGTCCCGTCGATCAGCTTCGAGGCCATGATCATCTCCTTGGCGCGGCCGAGACCCACGATGCTCGGCAAGCGCGAGGAGCCGCCCACGTCGGGGATCAGCCCGACGCGGGTCTCGACGAGACCGATCACCGCCTCGGCGGCCATCACGCGCAGGTCGCACGCGAGCGCGAGCTCCATCGCTCCGCCGATGCACCCGCCGTGGATCTGGGCGATCGTCGGCTTGGTCATCTCCTCGCACAGGTTCCAAGCCGCGAGCACGCCGCTGCGGAGCTCGCGCAGCCGCTTCGGCTCCTCGCTGAGCGACCCGAGCGAGTTGAAGTCCATCCCCGAGGAGAACATCGCTCCCTCGCCGCGCACCACCACGCACAGCACCGAGGAGTCGTGCGCTGCTGCATGCAGCGCTCCCGCGAGCCCGGCGATCAACTCGTCGTTCATCGCGTTGCGCTTCTCGGGGCGGTTCATCACGACGTGGCGAACCGGGCCTCGGTCTTCGGTAAGGACGATGCTCACGCGCTGCATCCTTATCTGTGCACGGGCCCACGTCAAGGGCGTCATCCCGCTCGTTGGCCGATCGGTCCGCCGCTCCCGACGCCGTCGTCTGCTTCCCTGGCCGGATCGTCCGTGGTCGCCTTCTCGCGCGGCGAGGGTGGGGCCGCTCGTCGTGGGCCCCACCCAGGATCGCCGTATCCGTCAGTGCAGCAGGCCCAGCGTGTTGTTGGCGTCGTCGACGAAGTAGACACCCTGACGTTGGGGTGCCACGGTGAGTCCGAACAGACCGCCTCCACCGGCGCCGGTGTCGAGAGGCTGGAACTCGGCCCCCACGGGGGTCGTCTCGACGAGGTTCCCGTCGTTGGCGTTGGCCGTGAGGATGTCGCCGTTCGGGGTGACCGTGAGCCCGAGTGGGTTGTTGAGGTAGCCGCCCGCGGCGATCGTCGTGCCCCCGCCTTCGAGCGGCGTCTGCCGGTCACGGGCGTCGGGTACGGCGGCGATGCGATTGCCCTGTGTGTCGGCGACATACAGAGTGCCATCGTCACCCAGCGCGACGCCTGTCGGGCCGATCACGAGCGCGGCTGGGTCGGTGCGCTCGGGGAAGCCGTTCGCGATCACGTCCATCGCGGTGACCGTCGGTGGATGGTGTTTGCCGACGTGCAGGCGAATCCGCACGACGGTGCCGCCGTTGGTCGGTGTTTCGCCCGACGCGACAGTGCCGTTCAGGACGTTCGTGACGAACAGCGTGGCGTTCGTGCCCCGCCCGATCGAGGTCATGTCCCAGGGGCCGTTGATCGGCGGGCCGGAGATCGTCTCGACCACGTTGCCGGTCTTGTCGAGCACGATCAGGCATCCCGCTTCCGCGGTAGCCGCCTTTCCATCAGTGGTGGGCAAGCTCCCGACCACGACGAAGCCGCGTGGCAGAACCGTAAGCGCCGTCGTCAGGCCCACTCCGCCGGGACAAGCGCCGGGGAGCGTCGTCGGGTCGATCCGGGCGAACAGAGAGAGGCTGCCGCTCGGGGTCATCTGCACGATCGTGGTGCCCGTTCCCTGGAGGTTTTCGGCGTTGTTGAAGTTGCTGATGAGTATGTCTCCCCGCACCAACGAGCCAACGCTCCTCGGCACGATCACGATCCCGTAGGGGTTCACATCGCCGTTGGCCGGCACGGTGCTCCCGACCGAGGAGATCGTCGAGAACTGGCCGATGAACGGGTGATCGAACGCCAGGGCCGCGCCCGGCGAGAGCGCGAGGCAGGCGAGCAGCGCCGCCAGCAGCGACAGCAGCGCGACCTTCACGGGGCGCTTGCGCGCCCGCCGGCGACCGTGAGCCCGATTGGCGGGTTGGAGTGGAGAGCCTGTGGCATGACTGGACACGAAGATGCCTCCTTCTCGTAGATGGCTCTTACACCGAGGGGACTCCGGATCGCGCCCAACCTTCCGCGGCCGCAGAACACCGCCGCGCTCGGTCTCGCGGCGCGTAATAGGCTCCCGCCGTGTCCGATCTGAAAGAGGCGACCGACCGGGCCCTTGCCGGCGGACCCGCGCGCCACCGCGAGAAGGCGCGCGAGCAGGGCAAGCTGTCCGTGCGCGAGCGCGTCGGGTTGCTGCTGGATACCCCCGAGGGCACAGGCGAGGGCTCGTTCTGCGAGGAGGCGCTGCTCGCCAACTGGCAGGAGGAGGGTCTCGGCGCCGACGGCGTCGTCACCGGGGTCGGCACGATCGACGGCAGACCGGTGGCGCTGATGGCCAACGATCCCACCGTCAAGGCCGGCTCGTGGGGTCCGAAGACGGTCGAGAAGATCCTGCGCATCCAGGAGCGTGCGCTGAGCCTGCGCATCCCGATGGTCTACCTGGTCGACTCGGCCGGCGCCCGCATCACCGAGCAGGTCCAGATGTTCCCCGGCCGGCGCGGGGCGGGGCGGATCTTCTTCAACGAGGTGCGCTCATCCGGGGCGATCCCCCAGGTGTGTGTCCTGTTCGGCCCGAGCGCCGCCGGCGGCGCCTACATCCCCGCCTTCTGTGACGTCGTGATCATGCGCGACGGCAACGCCTCGATGTACCTCGGCTCCCCGCGCATGGCCCAGATGGTGATAGGGGAGGACGTCACGCTCGAGCAGATGGGTGGCGCGCGCATGCACACGGGCGTGTCCGGCTGCGCTCACCAGCTCGTCCCCTCCGACGAGGAGGGCATCGTGTTCGCGCGGCGTTACCTGTCCTACATGCCCTCCAACTGGGAGCAGAGTCCGCCGACGGCGCCGTCTGCGCCCGCTGCGCCCCTCTCCGAGGGGGAAAGCGTCGCCGAGTTGATCCCCGCCGATGAGAACAAGCCGTTCGACATGATGGCGCTGATCGGCGCGATCGTCGACGAGGGTTCGCTGCTGCAGATCCATGCGCGCTGGGCGAGGGAGCTGATCGTCGGCTACGCGCGCCTCGACGGGTGTGTGATCGGGATCGTCGCCAACCAGCCCGAGCACAGGGGGGGCGTGCTGTTCTCCGACTCGGCCGACAAGGCCGCCCGCTTCATCTGGACGTGCAACGCGTTCAACATCCCGCTGCTTTTCCTCGCCGACGTGCCGGGCTTCATGATCGGCACGCAGGTCGAGCGCCACGGGATCATCAGGCACGGCGCGAAGATGATCAGCGCCGTCTCCGAAGCGACGGTGCCGAAGATATCGGTGGTCGTGCGCAAGGCCTATGGCGCCGGTCTCTACGCGATGGCGGGTCCCGCGTTCGACCCCGACTGCTGCATCGCCCTGCCAACCGCGTCGATAGCGGTGATGGGCCCGCAGGCAGCCATCAACGCCGTCTACTACAACCAGCTCCAGGCGATCGACGACGAGCAGGAGCGGGACTCGAAGACAGAGCGATTGCGACGCGAGTACGCCCAAGACATAGACATCCTCCATCTCGCCTCCGAGCTGGTCATCGACGCGGTCGTCGAACCCGATGCGCTGCGCTCCGATCTGATCCGCCGCTTCGCGCACACGGCCGCCAAGCGTCGCGAATGGCCCGCCAAGCGCAATCCCGTCACGCCCGTCTGACCCCATGGGACTCGCCGTTCCGGGCGCGTGTTGTCTCCGCCGAACGCCCAACGCGCCTCTGCACTAGATTCCCGTGCGATGGATGCCACCGATCTAGCGTTCGCCGGGATCGCGAGCCAGGCCGAGATGATCGCGGCGGGCGAGGTTTCCTCGCGCGAGCTCGTCGAGCTGTACCTGCAGCGGATCGAGCGCAATGACGGGGAGCTGAACGCATTCAGGATCGTGTTCGCCGAGCGCGCCCTGCTCGAAGCCGACCAGGCCGACGCGCGGCGCGGCGCGGGCGGCGAGCGCCCGCTGCTCGGCGTGCCGATCGCGATCAAGGACGACGTCGCAGTCGCCGGGCAGTTGGAGACCCACGGATCGCGTTCCTACCCGGGCCCAGCCGCCGACGACGCCGAGTCGGTGCGGCGGCTCCGCGCCGCCGGCGCGATCCCGATCGGTATCACGAACGTGCCCGAGCTGACGATCTGGCCGTGGACGGTGACCGAGGCCAACGGCGTGACGCGTAACCCGTGGGATCCGACGCGCACGCCCGGCGGCTCCTCCGGCGGGTCCGCT
>DASUDH010000287.1:0-6061 GCA_036275675.1 Solirubrobacteraceae bacterium
CCGGGCTCCCCCGGCCACTGGAACAGCCCGATCGTGGCCGACGGGCACGTGATCGAGCCCGAGGGCAACGCCAACGATCACCGGCTCACTGGCAGCCTGGACCTCTTCTCGACCGGTTGACCCAGAGCTGGTCTGGTCGAGCTCGCAAGTTGAGCGAGGAACCAGCTGGCCCTTGCGATCCACTCTCATTAAGCTCACTGGATGCTCAAGTTCGCGCGCTGGTCCACGACCCACCGTCTCTACATAGCGATCGGCTGGGTGCTCCTGCTGATCGTCGTCAACACGCTCGCCCAGTCGGCGGGAACGACCTACTCCAACAACTTCACGCTGCCCAACTCCGACGCGCAGCGAGCCTCAGACCTGCTGCAGCACAGCTTCCCCGCGCAGGCCGGTGACCGCGACACGATCGTCTTCAAGGTCGACCACGGCACGGTGCTGGATCGACCTGCGCGCGACCGCATGAGCGCACTGTTCGCCGGCGTCGCCCGGCTGCCGCACGTCGCGGGCGTCGTCAGCCCCTACGCCGCCCGCACAGCGGGCAATGCCATTTCCAGAGACGGGCGCATCGCGTTCGCGACCGTGATCTTCGACGAAAAGGCCAACACGCTGCCGAAGAGCGCCGCCAAGAACGTGATCGCCGCGACGAAGTCGGCGCGCGCGCCTGGGCTCCAGGTCGAGCTCGGCGGCCTGGCGATCGAGCAGACCCAGCAGGAAGGCTTCGGGCTCACGACCGCGATCGGCCTGCTGGCGGCGATAGTCGTGCTGCTCGTCACCTTCGGGTCGCTCGTGGCGATGGGCCTGCCGATCGTGACGGCGCTGTTCGGCCTCGGGACCGGTCTGGGCCTGATCGGGCTGTTCACGCACGTGGTTGACACGCCCGACTTCTCCTCCCAGCTCGCCGCCATGATCGGGCTCGGCGTGGGGATCGACTACGCGCTGTTCATCGTGACGCGCTTCCGCGAGGCCTACGCGACGCCCGGCCCGACGTTCGGCAGCGTGCGCGAGTCGGTCGTGCAGGCGATGGACACCGCCGGGCGCGCGGTTCTGTTCGCCGGCTGCACGGTCGTGATCGCGCTGCTCGGCATGATGCTGCTCGGCGTCGACTTCCTCTACGGCGTGGCGATCTCCGCGTCGATCGGCGTGCTGCTCGTGATGCTCGGCTCGCTCACGCTGCTGCCCGCGCTGTTGACGTTCGCGGGCGGCCGCCTCGTGCGACCCGGCAGGCGCGCGCGGCGCCGGGGCACGCAGGCCACCGACGCCCACCACGGCGGAACATGGCTGCGCTGGAGCAGATTCGTGCAGGACCACTCGTGGACGATCGCGGTCGTCTCGACGCTGTCGATGCTGCTGATCGCAGCGCCCGCCACAGCGCTGCGACTGGGGTCGAGCGACGCCGGCAACGATCCCGCCGGCTTCACCACGCACAAGGCCTACGAGCTGCTCGCCGAGGGTTTCGGCAAGGGGTTCAACGGGCCGCTGCTTGTCGTCGCGCAGCTGCCGCCTGCAGCGCACCCCCAGGCCGCCGTGGGCGCCAGAAGCCCCATTCGCAAGGGTGGCTCGAACGCGAGCGGGACAGCAGCCGCATCCTCGATCGCCACCCCTTCCGGTCTCGCCGCCGGCGATCTGCGTAGCCTCCAGGCGGCGCTCGCGCGCGCACCCGGGGTCGTGTCGACCACCCCGCCACGCCTGAACCCGTCGGGGGAAGTGGCGACGATCTCGGTCTATCCGAGCTCCTCCCCGCAGGAGTACGCCACAACCCAGCTCGTCTCGCGGCTGCGCAGCAAGGCGATCCCGCCGGTCGCGTCCCGGACCGGCATGCACGTCTACGTGGGCGGCATCACGGCGGGAGGGGTGGACTTCGCGGCGGTGCTCGCGAAAAAGCTGCCGGTGTTCATCGGCGTCGTGGTGCTGCTCTCGGCGCTGCTCTTGATGATCGTGTTCCGCTCGCTCGTGATCCCGTTGCAGGCGGCGGCGATGAACCTGCTCAGCATCGGCGCCTCGCTGGGGGTGATCGTGGTCGTCTTTCAGTGGGGGTGGCTCGACGGGCTGATGGGGGTCAGCGGTGGGCCGATCGAGTCGTTCATCCCCGTGATGCTGTTCGCGATCGTGTTCGGCTTGTCGATGGACTACGAGGTGTTCCTGGTCTCGCGCATCCACGAGCAGTGGGCGCGCAGGGGCGACAGCCGCCGCGCGGTCGGCGAAGGACTGGCGCTCACCGGGCGCGTCGTGACAGCCGCAGCAGCGATCATGATCTGCGTATTCCTGTCGTTCATGCTCGGCGAGAACCGGGTCATCAAGGAGTTCGGCCTGAGTCTCGCCTCGGCCGTGTTCCTCGACGCCGTGGTCGTGCGCTGCCTGCTGCTGCCGGCCGTGCTCGACATCCTCGGGAACGCGACCTGGGCGATCCCGTCGTGGCTACAGCGCGCCCTGCCGCGCTTGAACATCGAGGGCAGCACCACACGCCTGAGCCCAGCGGACGAGGTGGATTTCGCGGCGCTCTCCGCTACCGAGGAGCGCGTGCCGACCGGTGCGCGCGGGGGGACGGAGGGCTGAGCGCAGCGACGCGCGGGGGACCCATCGGGCTGCTCGCGGCCCTCCTGTGCATGGCGACGCTCACGGTCTCGGCCACAGTGGCCCGCGCGGACGAACCCCCTGGGACGCCCAGCTCGACTCGGGTGGGCGCCGACCTCCCCCCAAACCACCCCGGCTCGCCTTCGCAAGAACGCGCCGTCTCCACCGCCGGACGGTCGGCGCTGGTGGTGTTCCTCGCCCCCGGCCCGCTGCCCTCGGCAAGCTCGACCGACGATGCGGTCGAGCGGGAGCTGGGCTCGATCCCAACGCTCTCGACGGGCATCCTCAGCGCCACGCAGGGCGTCTACAAGACCGCCCAGCTGCTGCTCGACATCGGTCAGGGAGCGCGGGTCGCCTACGCGGCCTACAGCCCCGCCAACCCGCCCACGCTGTCGCTGGCGCCGCTCGGCTCCTCGCCCGTCGGTGGGTTGCCGGCGACTCGCGCACCAACCCAGGCGTTGATGGGCGCACAGGTCACGCCGTGGGCCGCGATACTCAAACGCGCCGGCAGCGCCCCACAGTTGCTCACACCCGGACTGCTCGCGGCGTCCATCCCCGGCGGGGGGGTCTATGCCGGAATGGCCGGTGCGAGCGACACGACTGCTCCAGGCACAGGCGCGACAGACGTCACGAGCGATGGACATGTCGACGCCTCCCTCGTCGCCGACCGCAGCGGCCGCGTGGCCGTCGTCTCGCTCGGACCGCCCACGACGCTGCTCGCGCGCATCGCCGCGCTGCGCACCACCCACCGGCTGGTCGTGGCCGACCTGCCCTCCGGCGCTCCCGGCTACGCTGACCTGCGCGCGCTGGCGACCACCCGTCCGCCCGGCGAGCTGCTCGTCGTCGTGCAGCGTATCCTCGATGCGCCCGGCCACGAACTGCTGTGGAGCGCCTTCGCCGGGCTCGGCCCCGGTGGTCGCACGCTCAGCTCGCAGACGACCAGCCAGAGTGGCTTGATCGCGGCGATCGACATCGGCCCGACGATCCTCGGCCACCTTGGCCTGCCGGTACCGACAGGCATGCGCGGGCGGCCCGTGCGCGTCGACTCTGCCCTCGACGGCGCGGAGCTCAGAGCGCTGAAGGCGCGGCTCGAAGTGATCACCGCCCGCCGCCTGCCGGCGGTCGGATGGCTCGTGGCGGCCTGGGCGCTGCTGCTCGTCGCCGCACGCTTGCCGGTCGGCGCTGGGGACCGCCGCCGCCGAGCCGCCTGGGCGATGCGAAGCGGAGCGCTCGCCATGCTGTGGTCTCCAGCCGCCGTTCTCCTACCCGCTGCGCTCGAGCCGAGCCGCACGGCGGAGTTCGCACTGCTCGTGGCGGTCTGCTTCGGGCTCGGCGCGCTCACCGACCGGCTCGTGCCGTGGCCGCGCGCCCCGATCGCGCCCGCCTTCACGGCTGTGCTCGCGCTTAGCGTCGACGCCCTCGCCGGAACTCAGCTGTTGATGCGCTCGCTGCTCGGACCCGACCCGGCGTTCGGCGCGCGCTTCTACGGGATCGGCAACGAGCTGAAGTCAGGTCTCGCGGTACTCGTCTTCACCGCCGCCGCGGCGGCGCTCTACCCGGCCGTGCGCTCACGCCGCGCGGCGCTCTCGATGGCCGGCGCGGGCATCCTGCTCGCCGTGGTCGAGGGCTCGGCGCGCATCGGCGCGGGTGTGGGCGGGGTGATCCTCGTGAGCGCCGGCACAGCCGTGGCGACGGTGATGCTGCTTCCCGGCACACTCAACCGAAGGCGCGTCCTGCTCGTGATGGCGGCTCCCGTCGCAGGATTGGTGGCGCTCGCGGCGCTCGACCTCGCCACCGCGCACGGCGGCGGCCACTTCACGGGCAGCGTGCTCGACGCGCGCTCGGCCGGGGACATCCGCGACATCATCGTGCGCCGCTACGGCGCGGCCTGGGACGAGTTGCGCAACCACCTGATGCCGCTCGCCACCGCGCTCGCGCTCCTCGCCTCGGTGGTCGCGATCCGCCGCAGGGAGCGCATCTGCGCCCCGGTCGCCTCAGACCCGGCCTGGCTCGCGGCGCTCAGCGGCGGCCTCACCGCGGGCGTTATCGGGGCGCTCAGCGAGGACTCGGGTCCCGTCCTGCTCGTCGTCGCCGTCTTCGCGCTCGGCTGCGTGCTCAGCTACCTGTGGGGCCGGCCGCTGAGCGTCGAGCGGCTCAAGCAGAGCAAGCGGGACACTCGCCGCGCAACACGATCTCGTGCTCTGAGACAGTCAGCGGCACCCTCCGGCTGAGGATCGATATCGCGCGCTCGAGCGCGTCATCGGAAAAGGGCATCACCAGGCCGCACCCGTCGCACACGAGATGGTGGTGATGCTCGTCGTGCTCGCACACACGCTCGTAGCGCACCATCGCCTGGCCGGTCTCCACGCGCTGCACGAGCCGCAGACCCTCCAACTCGTCCAGGATACGGTAGACGCTCGCACGGCTCACGCGCCGCTCGGCCGCCCTCAGCGCGTCCTCTATCTCCAAGGCCGTCAGCGCGCACGACTGGCTGTCGAGCAGCTCGAGCACTGCTCGCCGCGCGCCGCCGCGCTTGTGGCCGGCATCGGCCAGCGCTCCCTCGGCACGCTGCACCCAACTTGTGGACGCCGAGCCGGCGTCGTCAATCGAGGGCTGGGGGGAGGAAGGAGACAATGGAGAACGTGGCATTCCTCGATGGTAGACGCGCCCGCTCACAAGACCGCCGCCTGCCGGCGCGACAGCGACGACAGCGCGTACGCGCCCACGGCGATCGCGACGATCGCGCTGCTCGGCGGCAGCGATGGTATGGCGTAGCTGAGCGCGATCCCTCCCCACATCGCCACCAGCGCGATCGCCGCCGACAGCCCCATACCGAGATACGGCTTGGACGTGAGCCGCAGCGCGGCCCCGGCCGGCGCGGCGATCAGTCCGAGCACGAGCAGCGCGCCGATCGCCTGGGTCCCAGCGGCCGTGACGACGCCGATCAGCGCCAGCAGCGCCAGCCCGAGCGCCTTCACCGGCACGCCGTGCAGCCGCGCCAGCTCGGGATCGACCGAGGCGAACAGCAGTGGACGCGCGATCGCGATCGCTGTGAGCACGACCGCGAAGCCGATCGCGGCGGCAGCGACGCCCGCTCCGGCGCCGAGCCCGAAGATCGAGCCGAACAGCGTGTTGGCGACAGTCAGCCCGTTGCCGGCGGATGCACTCGTGCTGAGCACCGCGATCAGCAGCACGCCGATCCCGAGAACCCATGCGAACACGACGCCGATCGTGACGTCGTCCGCCTGCGCGCGGCGACCGAGCCCGGCCATCGTGGCGGCCAGCGCGAGCGTCAATGCGAACAGTCCGACGCGCTCATCGACGCCGACCACGGCCGCTGCGATCGCCCCAACGAACGCGACGTGGCTGAGCGCGTCGCCCGCGAACACCTGACCGCGCAGCACAACGAACCAGCCGACGACGCCGCAGGCGAGCGCCACACCCGTGCCGGCCAGGTAGGCGTTGCGGATGAATTCGTGCGAGAGCATCA
>DASUDH010000288.1:0-7949 GCA_036275675.1 Solirubrobacteraceae bacterium
AGCCGGGGCCTGCGACTCCGCGACAGACGCCTCCTCTCCGGTATCGGCGGGCGGCCCGGCGGACGATGCGCTCGCCGGCGCAAGCGCGGCCGGCGCCGCCTGCGCGGCCGCCGTAGCGGGAGTCGTCGCCGTGACGGGAACCGGCGCAGCAGTCTCGCTTTCCTTCACCGCCTCGGACGGTTCCCCAGGCGCGGTGGCCGGTGTCCCGGGCGCGGTGGCGGGTGTCCCACCGTCGTCTGCCTGTGGCTTCGGCTCCACAGACGCTGCGGGCGGACTCGCCACACCCGGCACGGCTGCAGCCGCCGTGGCGTTCACCGCCGTTGACACGGGCGCGCTCACGAGCGGCGTCTTGCGCGGGGCCACACGCGCCTGCGCGGCGGGCGCAGCGGCGCGCTGGACGCGCGCGGCGGCATCGGCGCTAACGCGCTGCTCCAGCTCGGCGGCGCGCTCGGGCGCGCGCCCGGCCCACTCGCGCAAGCGCTTGATCTCGCGCGCCTGCGAGAACACCAACAGCGACAGGATCGCTATCCCCAGCAGCGCCGCGAACGCTGCTATCGCACCGACCTTGGTGAACGAGTTCGAAAGCGAGAGCGCGAGCGGCAGAGCGTTCATTGATCCCGGGAGTCTAGGAGGGTCGCAGGCGCGTCCACCCCACGTCCCGATACCGACTCCGACAGCTCGGCGCGCACAGCAGATAGTTCGGACACCCTCGCGGCGAGGCCGGCCGCGTCGCCCTCGAGCACGAGCAGGCCGATCTCGTCGAACATCGCCTCGACCGTCTCGGGCGCGAGCGGCTCGCGCTCGGCGAGCATGATCTTCTCAGCCGCGGTCGACCGCGGCTGCTCATAGCGGTTGAACAGCTCCTCCTGCAGCTTCTCCCCCGCGCGCCTGCCGACGATCTCGACCTCCACGTCGCGGTCGGGGTCGAGGCCCGACAGCTCGATCATCGCACGCGCCAGATCCATGATCCTGACCGGCTCGCCCATGTCGAGCACGAACACGTCGGCCCCGCTGTCGCCGTCGGAGGCGAGCGAGCCCGAGCGGATGATCAGCTGGACCGCCTCTGGGATCGTCATGAAGTAGCGCGTCATACGCTCGTCGGTGACCGTCACCGGTCCGCCGCGTGCGATCTGACGACGGAAGATCGGCACGACGCTGCCCGAGGAGCCGAGCACGTTGCCGAAGCGAACCGCCGCGTAGCGGGTGCCGTTGAAGCGCGCGGTGGCCGCCTCGAGGGCGAACTCCGCGAGCGCCTTCGACGCGCCCATCACGGTGGCCGGAGCCACCGCCTTGTCCGTCGAGACGAGCACGAACCGTCCGACGCCCATCTCGCCCGCGACGTGCGCCACCACACGCGTTGCAATCGCGTTGTTGCGGACAGCCTCGACCGGGTTGGCCTCCATCAGGCCGACATGCTTGTAGGCGGCGGCGTGGAACACGACGGTGGGCCGATGCTCGGCGAGCACCTCGCGCATGCGCTCCTCCTCCTTGCAGTCGGCGAGCACCGCGGCGAGCACTGAGGGCTGCACGTGACGCTCGTCCTGCAGCTCGCGCTCGATCTGGAAGAGGTTGTCCTCGGCGTGGTCGAGCAGCACGATCCGGCGTGGCCCCACGTGCGCGATCTGACGGCACAGCTCCGCGCCGATCGAGCCGCCGGCCCCTGTCACGAGCACCGTCTCGCCGGATAGATAGGCGCCGACGGTGTCGAGCTCCATCGAGACGGGCTCGCGGCCGAGCACGTCCTCGACGCGCACCTCGCGCACCTGGCGCGAGATTGCCCGGGTGGGCGGGCCCTGATCCCGGAGCAACTCGAACACGGTCGGCAGCGTGCGCACCGGCACGGAGCGCTTGCGGCACTCGCGCACGACGCGCGCGCGCGTGGAGCCGGGAGCGGAGGGAATCGCGATGATCACTTCGTCGGGCTCCGTCTCGTCGAGGATGCGCGGCAGATCGCCTTCGGTGTCCCCGCGCACCTTCACGCCATCGATGCGCAACCCGTGCTTGCGCGGGTCGTCGTCGACGAACCCAACGGGCTGCAACCCGAGCTCGCGGTTGCGCAGGATCTCGCGCAACACGAGCCGTCCGCCGTCTCCCGCTCCGACGATCAGCACGTTGCGCTCGCTGCGCCCGCCCGCCCTGAAGCCACCGAGCGGACGGCGCTCGTGCAGGCTGCGCGCGACCACGCGCACGCCGATCAACAACAGCAGGGCGAGCAGGAAGAAGAGCGCGATCACCCCATTCGGGAGCGCCACCGCGATCGTGCCGTGGTGGGGTATCTGCACGGGGCGCACCACCTCGATCGCCACGACCGTCAGCAGCACGATCACGGTCACCGCGCGCGCCACCGCCTCGTAGTCGCGCTGGCCGGAGTAGCGCCAGCGGCGCTGGTACACGCGCGAGAGCGTCAGCACGACGAGGCTGCCGCCGAGCACCCACCAGACGGTGCGTTCGCGCAGGACCTCGTAGCGGCCGGTCGGACCGTTGTCGAAGCGCAGCTCGAACGCGAGGTAGTAGGCGAGCGCCACGAGAGCGCCGTCCATCGCCAGCCTCGGTAGCGAGTGCCGGTGCAAGGACAGAGCCGGCGAGCTGATCCGTCGGCGCATCGACTCGGATTCTATGACCTATTAAGCCGAGAGTGGGGAGAGCAGCAGCTCGACCAACGCGCGCGGGTCGCGTCGCACGCGCGCCGGGACGGCGCTGCGATCGCGCTTGACGAGGTCAAGCTGGCCGACGCTGCCGAGCATGCGCAAGCGCCCTTCGGCTATCAGTCGCTCGTCCACCGCCCCCAGGCGGCCTTCGAACGTCGTGTACACCGGCGTGCCGAGCGCCACCGCCTCGCGGTTCATCGTGCCCCCCGCCGAGATCACGAGATCGGCGAACGCGATCAGCGACTGAGCGTCGATCGCCCATTCCGGCACCGTGAAGCCCGGCACGCCGCTCAGCTGTGTCCGCTGGGCATCGGTGCGCGGCATCACCACCGACTGCACCCCGTCGCTGTGCGCGGCGTCGCGCAGGCGCGCGAGCACGTCTGCGAAGAGATCGTTCTCGAAGCGGTGATACAGCGACACCTCAGGCGGCGTCCTGACCACGACGACGGGCCGCTCCCGGTCGATCCCGAGCTCGGCGAGCACAGCCGGATCGGGCTCGAAGTCGGCGAGGTAGTACTCCTCCTTCAACCCCTCATAGGCGCGCACCTTGCCCTTCGCTCCATACCGCTCCAGACGCTCGGGCGGGATCGCATCGGGCGCCACCACCGCCTGGGCCAGGCGGCAGTTGACATGGTGCTGGACCGCCGCCCACTCGTAGTCGAACATCGTCGAACACGGGATCCCAAGCAGCCGCGCTGCCACGCTGACGTCGTTGGAGCCGTGGCCCAGCGCCACGCCGAAGCGCCCTCCCGCCGCGCGCGACTCGCGCCGCGCCCAGCGCACCAGCGCCGCAGACCGGCTCGCCAGGCCCGCCGCCTTAGCCGGCAGGCGCTCGCCGCGATGACGACCGATCGCGGTATGCGAGATCCCGAAGCGATCGAGCAGGCCCAGCGTCTGGGCGAAGTCGCGCGCGGTCACCATCACCTCGTGGCCGTCCCCGTGCAAGGCGTCGATCACCGGCCGCATCACGAGCACGTGCGGGCTGTTGGTGAGGTCGATCCAGACGCGCATCAGACGGAGCACGCTAGCGCCCGGCGGGATGGCGCGTATTGGATGCCCGAGACAGACGCGCCGCGTCGACGAGCAAGCGGGGGGCCGTCCTCGCCGTGCAGGTATCGTTGCGCGCGCATGCTCGTGCTCGCCTCGATCAGCGAATCGCTTTTCAACATCGCCTGGCACTTCGTGCGCGATGCCGGGCTGCCGGCGATCTTCGTGCTCACGGTCGCCGAGAGCGCCTGCATCCCGATCCCGGTGGAGGCCACGATGATGTTCGCCGGCTTCGCCGTCGCCGACCCAGGCGGGAGCAGTGCCCACCATCACCTCACGACGGTCGGCATCGTGACCGCCGGCGTGCTCGGCAACCTCGTCGGCTCCTGGATCGCCTACGGCGTTGGGCGCGCCGGGCGCCTGGAGCTGATCGAACGGCATGGCCGCTGGCTGCACCTGAAGCCCAGCCACATCGCCTTGGCCGACCGCTGGTTCGAGCGCTATGGCGCGCCCGCGATTTTCTTCAGCCGCATGCTGCCCGTGGTCCGCACATTCATCTCACTCCCAGCCGGCGTCGCCAAGATGCCGTTCGGGCGCTTCACGGCGCTCACCGTCGCCGGCTGCCTGCCTTTCATCCTTGGCCTTGCGCTAGCGGGAGAAGCGGTCGGCAGTAAATGGACGAGCGTGCGCAAGGGCTTCGAGTACGTCGACTACGCAGTTGTGGCGCTCATCGTGGCGGGGATCGTCTATGCGCTCGTGCGCCGCCGGGCGCGGCCGCCCGACCCGGCGCCCGAGGACAGCGAGCCGGCCACCGACGTGAGCTGACGCACCGAGATGCGAGGGCTCCCTCTCCGCCACGCCGTGGCGCTTGGGCTGCTGCACGGACCCACAGAGCTCCTGCCCGTGTCCTCGTCCGGCCACACGACGCTCGTGCCCTGGCTCGCCGGCTGGCCCTATGGCAAGCTCGACCCCGAGCTGCGCAAGTCGTTCGAGGTCGCCCTGCACGCGGGCGCAGCCGCCGCGCTGCTGGTGCGCCCGCCTTGGGGGGCGCGCAGGAGCCGGCCGCCGGCAATCGCGGTAAGGCCGCAAGGCATCGTGGCGACGCTCGGCTTCATCGCCCCCGCCGTGATCCCGCCGGCCATCGCAGGCTACGCGCTCGGCGGACAGATCGAGCGCCGGCTGGGCACGCCCACCACGATCGCCACCGGACTGCTCGCCGGCTCGGCCGTCATGCTCGCAGCCGACCGTCATGCTCGCGGGCGACCGGGGGACGATCGCCCCGCCGCGAGCGCCGGTCCGCTCGACGGGCTCGCCCTCGGCGTCGCACAGGCGCTGGCGCTGATGCCGGGCGTCTCGCGCAACGGGGCCACGCTCGCCGCCGCGCGCGCGCGCGGCTTCTCACGGCGAGGCTCGGACTCGCTCTCCTGGGGGGTCGGCCTACCTGTAATCGCCGGCGCCACGTTGCTGAAGGGCACGAGGCTCGCACGCGAGGGGGCGGCGAGTGGCCTGCGGAGGCCGCTCGTCGTGGGCACCTCGAGCGCCTTCGTCTCCACGCTCGCGAGCACCACGGTCCTCGGACACGAGCGCCGCGCGCGACTGTTGCCCGCCAGCGCCGCCTACCGCGGGGCGCTCGCGGCGCTTGTGATCCGACGCATGCGCGATAACACCTCCCAGCACGCCCCACCCATCCCAAAAAAATAAGAACCTCACACTCACCACCTGCACCCACAGGCATACTCAGGCGTTTGAGGTCCAAATCGTGAACAACGCCATCCTTGGTACCACACTCGGCGGGCGCTATCGCCTTGACGCACGCATCGGACACGGCGGCATGAGCACCGTTTACCGCGCTTTCGACACCGTGCTCGAACGGCGGGTCGCGATCAAGCTCATGCACCGCGAGATCGCCTCCGACTCCGATCAGCTCGAGCGCTTTCGGCGCGAGGCGCGCGCTGTGGCACAGCTCAACCACCCGCACATCGTGACCGTGATCGATGCCGGCGAGTGGGACGCGCAGGACGGCCCTGCGGGCATCCAAGCGGGCACTCCCTACATCGTGCTCGAGCACGTCGATGGGGAGACGCTCAAGGACCTGATCCGCCGCGAGGCGCCGCTGGAGGCGCCCACCGTGCTCGCCTACGGGATCGAGATCGCGCGTGCTCTCGGCGCGGCCCACGCACAAGGAATCGTCCATCGCGACGTCAAGCCACAGAACGTGCTGCTCAGCGGAGAGGGCGGCGCGAAGATCACAGACTTCGGGATCGCCCGCACACTCTCAGAGGTTGGGCTCACGATGGACGGGCGCGTGCTCGGCACGACCGACTATGTCTCACCCGAGCAGGCCCTCGGCCAGCACGTCACCGGCAGGTCGGACGTCTACTCGCTCGGGGTCGTCCTCTACGAGATGCTCACAGGCGGCGTCCCCTTCAAGGGCTCCTCGCCGGTGGTAGTCGCGATGATGCACGTGCGCGAGGAGGTCCCCGACGTGCAACTCTCACGCCCGCAGGTATCCGCCGCGACAGCGGCCCTCGTCGAACGCGCCACCGCCAAGGAGCCCGACCGGCGCTACCCCGACACTGCCTCCATGGTCGCCGACATGGAGGAGGCGCTCGCGATCGAGACGGCCCGCTCCGGGCAGATCACCGGCGAGGTCACGGCCGTCCTGCGCACCCTGCCCGCGCCGGCCAGGCGCCTGCTGCCGTGGCGTGTGCGCCACCCGGTGCGCTGGGCGGTCTCGCTGGCGCTGCTCGCCGCGATCGTCACCGTCGCGCTCGTGGCGGCTGCCCACCACACGCATCGCGGCACGGGCGTCGCGCCCGGGGTGCGCGCGGGCGCGGGAACCACGCCGGTCGTGCTCGCCCAGAAAGCGGCCACCTCCTACAACCCGTTCGGCACCGGTCCCGAACACGCCGAAGACGTGGCGAGCGTCATCGACGGCGACCTCAACACCTCGTGGAGCACCGAGCACTACATCGAAGGCAACCTCGGCAAGCCCGGCCTCGGCGTCTCTCTCGACGCGGCCCCGGGCGTGGCGGCGCGCGCGATCGAGATACAGACACCCACTCCCGGCTTCACGGCGGGCGTGTATGCCTCCACCGGACTCACCCCCAGCAGTCCCTCCAGCCCAGGGCAGAGCCCGACGGCGCTCGGGTGGACACCGCTCGCGCCCGCCCAGACGGTCGGCTCGCACACGACGATCGCGATCAACTCCTCCGGCCTCGTCTACCGCTACTACTTGATCTGGATCACACGGCTCCCGTACGGGCGCCAAACGGCCGAGATCTCCGAGGTCACGCTGTTCAGGTGAGGGTGGAGGAGCGCCGCCACCCCGAGGCAGTAGGCGCTAATGCCCTAGCGTACCAGCCGCCGGCGCGGCCCCCGGGGTCGTCGCAGGAGGGGTCGGCGTGGTGCTCGTCGAGGTCGAGGTCGTCTGCTGGCCGAGCTTGCCCACCGCGATCGTCACAACCGCTCCTTTGGCCAGCTTGCGACCAGCTTCCGGGCTCTGCTGCACCACAACCCCGACCTTGGAGGGATCGGTGACGGTGCGCGCGACGGTGTGCGAGGCGAAGCCCGCGCCGACGAGCGCCGCCGCCGCCTGGGCTTCGCTCTGGCCGATCACCGAGGGAACGGCGACCTGCTTGAGCGCTTGCGCCACGACGATCGTCACCTCGCCCCCCACCTTCAACCGCGACCCCGCGCTCGGGGATTGGGAGATGACCGTCCCCGCCGCCGGTTCGGCGACTTCGCGCTTGGAAGCCGTCACCTTCAGGCCAGCGGCCGCGAGCGTCGCGGTGGCGTTGGCCTGCGATTCGTTCGTCACGTCCGGCACGCTCACTTCCTGTGGTCCTGAGGACACGAACACCGTCACCGGGCTACCGACCTGCACCTCGATGCCGGCAGCCGGGTCGGTCGAGATCACGAGGCCCTTGGCCACAGTGTCGCTCGACTGACTCTGAACGGTCGGTTGAAAGCCCTTTTCGCGCAGGATCTTCAGCGCTTCGTCGCTCTTCTTGGCGTTGACGTTCGGGAGCCCGAGGACCCCGGGCCCGGACGACACGAACACGCTCACGCGCGAGCCCTTCTTGACGATCGTCCCGTGCGGCGGGGTCGTGCCGATCACCAAGCCGCTTGCCACGCGCGCGTTGGCGGTGAGCGACGCGGCCGGCGCCAAGCCCCTCTGCTTCAGCGCGTTCACAGCTGCCGACTGGGTCTCGCCGGTGACGTCGGGCACCGTCACCCGGCCCGCCTTCGAAGGGAGCAGGAACAGCAGGACGATCGCCGCGACGATCGCTAGCGCGGCCACGGCGGCAGCCG
>DASUDH010000289.1:0-2977 GCA_036275675.1 Solirubrobacteraceae bacterium
GTCAGGCGCTGGGGTTGCGCCACGAGGACATTGTGTCGTGGGAGCGGCGGATCGAGATCGTGCCGCGACCGGACTCGCGGGCGCGGGCGCGGGCGCGGTCGAAGGGCGGGGTGCGCGGGTCGGTGCCGGTGCCGGGCGAGCTGATCCGGCTGTGGTCTGACTACATGCACGAGGAGTACGGCGACCTTGACTCCGACTTCGTGTTCATCAACGTGTGGGAGGGCGAGATCGGCCGGCCGCTTCGCTATGACGCGGTGGTGAAGCTGATCGATCGCACCCGCCGTCGGGTCGGGTTTCACTTCATCGCGCACCAGTTCCGGCACACGTTCGCGACGTTGGCGTTCCGCGACGGGGTGGCGCTCGAGGTGATCGGCGCGGTGCTGACACACCGCTCGCCGTTTTCGACGATGATCTACGCGCATCCGACGGCGGAGGATCTGCGCCGCGTGCTGGAGGAGCGGGGCGTGCTTGACCGGGTGGCGGATCTGGTGGCATGAAGGTTCGGCCGCTGCGGTTGATCGAGGTCGACTCGGCGCCGGATGGCTGGGAGGCGTTGTGGTCGCGCGATCAGTGGCGGGGGCGCGAGCTGCCGCACGCTGATCTGTCGGGCAGGCGATCGCAGCAGACGATCCTGCATTTCGAGGGGCTAGTGCAGCCGTGGCTGAAGGAGGCCGCCAAGCGGTGGGTTCGCGCGCGGGTTCTGTCCTCGACCACTCCGTCGACGATGAGTCACTACCTGGACCACCTGACGGCATTCAGCCGCTGGCTGGCCGAGCGGGCGCCGGGGATGCGCGCGCCGGCCGAGCTGAGTCGCGAGCTGATCGAGGACTACCTGCTGGCGGTGCGCACCAGCGGGCTGGCGGGCGGCACGAAGTGGGGGCGGATCGGGGCGCTGCGCTCGCTGTTGGCCGAGCAGCGCGAGGACGGGCTCGCCGGCTTGCCACGCACCACCAACATCTATATGGGCGAGACGCCACGGCCGGACTACCGGCTGCCGAAGGGGATCGAGGCGTTCGTGTTTGACCAGTTCATCGACCCCGAGAACCTTCAGGTGTTGCCCAACGAGCAGCACCGCACGGTGATCCTGCTGTTGGCGCTGACCGGACTGCGGGTGTCAAGCCTTTTGGAGCTGCGGCGCGACGCGCTTGAGATTGGCTCTGACGGGCATCCGTATCTGCTCTATGTGAACGCGAAGCACAAGCGGGAGGCGGCGCTGCCGATCGGGCCGGTGCTGTGCGCGCAGCTTCGTCGCCAGGAGGAGTACCTGGAGGCGATCTACGGCAAGAAGGGAACGACGCTCATGCTGCCCTCCCCGCCGCCGGGCAGGTGTCCCTCCGGGCGTGGCGGCGAGAACCCGATTACCGAGGGGATGGTGCGGCTGATCGTCAAGGGCTACGTGCGCAAGGCGGAGCTGCGCGACAGCGGCGGGCAGCTCGCGACCTGGGTTCACCCGCACCTGTTCCGTCATCACCTCGGCACGCACTTGGTCAACGAGAAGGTCCCGCTGCCGGTGATCCAGAAGGTGCTCGATCACGACTCGGTCGAGATGACCGCCCACTACGCGCACGTGCACGACACGACGGTGCAGGAGGCGCTGATGGGCTGGCATGAGCGGGTCAACGTCCGCGGCGAGCGGATCGCACTGCCGGTGGAGGGGCCGCTGGCGCAGGCGGCGTGGATGAAGGATCGGATCGCGCAGGCCAAGCAGGCGCTGCCCAACGGCTTCTGCGGGCTGCCGCTGCAGCAGACCTGCCCGCACCCGAACGCGTGCCTGAGCTGCGATCACTTCCTCACCGACCCGTCCTTTCGCGAGATCCACGAGCGTCAGCTCCACCACACCAGACGGATGAGAACGGAGGCCGAGCGCGGCGGGCGCGTGCGACTTGTCGAGCTGCTTCAGCGCGATGAGCAGGCGCTGGTGCGGAGCCTCGTTGGCCTGGACACGATCGAGGCCGACGCCACCGCCGAGAGCGTCGACCTGGTCGACCTCGCGGAGCGCGACGATGAGCAGCGCTGAGCGCACGGGGGCGATCCGCGAGGCGGCCGCGGAACGCACGCTCGATGCCGCCCGCCGGGCCCGTCGCGCGATCCGCGAGCTGCAGAAGCGGGGTGTCGAGGTGAACTTCTCCACGGTCGCCCGGGCGGGCAACGTCAACCGCGACTTCCTCTACAGCCACGCCGAGTTGCGCTCAGAGATCGAACAGCTGCGCAGCGAGCAGCGCGTGGCGTTGTCGCACCCACGCCTCGCCGAGCGGGCCAGCGACGCGTCGATCCGCGCCCGCCTGCGTGCCGCGCTCGATGACAACCAAAGGCTGCGGGAGGAGAACGCGCAACTGCGCCAGGAGCTCGAGCTTGCGCACGGCACCGTCCGCGAGCTGGAGCTCTCCAAGCGAACGGGACGGCAAGCAGCACGATGAGCACCTGGCCGGAGCCGGTCGCCGAGCCCCCCTGCACGGGCCGGCGGGCGAGTTCGTGCTGCGCACCGACCCGCACTCGCCCGGCTGGCGCTGATCTACGCGCTGCTTGACCTCTCCGAGCGGATCTGTCTTGAGCACCTGGAAGGGCGCGCTGGCGGTGTGGCGCTACAGCGCCGCCCCCGCGGCCTCGATCTTCGCCGACGCGCTCGGTGACCCCAACGGCGGACGAGATCTGGCAGGCGGCCAACGAGCGCCCTGCTGGCGTAACCCGCACCGAGGTGGGTCCCCGTGCTCGCCCCCCGCCGCCTGACGCCAGCTGCCAGGACGGGAGGAAGCCGCGACACGTCGTGCGACACGTCGCTGAGCCGTCGGCACGCGCCGACAGCGCCGGAAGCAGCCCCCGCTCGGCGGAGAACGTCGCCGACATGTCGGCCACGTCAAACCACAACAGCTAAAGGCAACCGACACCCCCCGCTAGACATTTTCGTCCCATCCAGCAGCGACGCGGTCGTCGACGCCGGTGGCTGCTCCCCCACGTGAGCGACAGCCAGACGCGCTTG
>DASUDH010000290.1:0-2155 GCA_036275675.1 Solirubrobacteraceae bacterium
ACCTGCAGCTCGATCGGGTCGAGCGCGCTCACGCCGCCCGCTCCAGCACGACGGTTCCCCACTCGTCCACACACCCGCCCCAGCCGGGCGGCACGAGCAGCGTGGCCTCCGGCAGCGCGCACAGCGCCGGCCCCTGCACGCGCGCGCCCGCGGGCAGCTCGCCGCGCCACAGCTCAGCCTCGACACGCTCGCCGTCGAACACCACGCGCGCCTTCCCGCGCACGGGCAACCCCACCGCGGCGCCTCGCAGGCGCAGCGCTGGCCTCGCGCCGAGCGCCGACACGCGCACGTTCACCAACTCCACCTCGGCGCGCTCGTCGCGGTAGCCGTAGCGCTGCTCATGGGCCCCCTCGAACGCCTCCCGCAGACGCGTGGGGTCGAGCAGGGCGTGTGCGCCGGCGTCGGGCGCGGGACTGAGCAGGGCGTCTGTGCCGCACCCAGGGCTCGTATCGAGCAGCGCGTGTTCGCTGGAACCGGGCGTGTCATTCGGTAGAACCCCAAATCCTCCCCCAAAAAAGTCCTGCGGGTCGATCTCGTCACGGACCGTCAGCTCAAACGACTGGCCCCTGTATCGCAGCTCGTAGCGCACGCCGATATTGACCGCCGGCGTGTCGAGCTCCGCGGTCGCCCGTTCGATCAGCCGCGCCAGCTCGCGTGCGACGCGCTCCCGCGTGAGGGTCACCCCTGAGAGCATGACCGTGCTCGACGCATCGCGCCTCGGGGCGGCGGCCGCCAGGCCGAGCGCCGACAGCACCCCGCACGCGCGCGGGCACAAGACCCGCTCGATCCCAAGCTCCGCCGCCATCGCCGCGGCGTGCGACGGACCGGCGCCGCCGAACGTCATCAGCGCGAAGCGCCGCGGGTCGATCCCGCGCTGCACCGTCATCACCGCGAGCGCTCGCCTCATCTCCGTCTCGGCGACCCTCACGATCCCCTCCGCACACGCGATCGGCTCCAGATCGAGCTCACGCGCGAGCGACCCCACCGCGCGCTCCGCGGCCTCGCGGTCGAGCCTCATCCCGCCCGCGAGCGCCACGTCGCCGAGCAGCCTGCCGAGCACGAGGTTCGCGTCGGTCACCGTCGCCCGCTCCCCGCCCAGCCCGTAGCAAGCCGGCCCCGGCATCGCGCCCGCCGACTCGGGGCCGACGCGCAGCGCGCCGCCTTCGTCACGCCACGCGATCGATCCGCCGCCCGCGCCGACCGTATGGATGTCGAGCGCAGGCAGCGCCAGCGGCCTGCCGGCCACCGTGCGCTCGGCCGTCTCGGCCACCCGGCCGCCGTCGATCACGCACACGTCGCACGAGGTGCCGCCCATGTCGAAGCACAGCACATCGTGCTCACCGGCCGCCTCGCTGGCGAGGAGCGCTCCGCCGACGCCGCCCGCAGGGCCCGACAGCACAGTCAGCGCCGCGTGGCCTGCGGCTCGCCGCGCGTCGGTGAGCCCGCCCGAGGACTGCATCACCCGCACGGCCGGCAGGCCCTGTTCGCTCGTGCGCGCGGCGAGCCGTGTCAGGTATGCGCCGAGCAGGGGAGACAGGGCGGCGTCGACCTCCGTCGTGCAGGCTCGCTCGTACTCCCGAAACGTGCCCACCAGCTCGTGCGACAGCGACAGGTGAGCGTCCGGCAGGCGCTCCGAGATCAGCTCGCCGAGCATGCGCTCATGTCCCGGGTGGGCGTAGGAGTGCAGCAACACGACCGCCACCGCTTCCGGCTCGGCCCTCGCCAGGCGTTCCAGCAGCGCCTCCGTAGCGCGCGCATCGAGCGCGCGCAGCGGCCCGTCCGGACCCATCCGCTCGGGCGCGCCGAAGCGCAGGTCCACCGGCGCCAGCGGCTCGGGACCGGCCTCGCACAGGCGATACAGGCTCGGTCGCGCCTGGCGCCCGAGCTCGACGACGTCGGTGAACCCGTCGGTCGCCACCAGCGCCGTGCGCGCCCCCTTGCCCTCCAGCAGCGCGTTCGTCGCGACGGTCATGCCGTGCGCAAAACGCTCCACCTCGCGCGCGCGAGCGCCCGCGCGCGCGAGCACGGCCTCGACCGCCGCCATCACCCCCGCCTGCTGCTCGCCGGGCGTGCTCGGTGCCTTGGCGGTGAACGCTGTCCCATCGTCCCCAACGAGCACCGCGTCGGTGAACGTCCCGCCCACATCTACCCCGAG
>DASUDH010000291.1:0-2811 GCA_036275675.1 Solirubrobacteraceae bacterium
GCGGTGGCCCAGCTCGAGCAGGTGGCGCGTCGCGAGCCGGCCGGCCAGCTCGTCGTCAGGGCCCACCGTTGTGACCGCGGCGCCGGCGATGTGGTGCAGGCTCACGACCGGCAGCGTGCGATCGAGGACGTGACCGAGCGCGTGGTCCTCCTCCATCGACGGCGCGGCGAGGAGGATGCCGTCGACACGCCGCTCCATCATCGAGGGCAGGGCGTACTCGGTTCCCGATCCCTCGGGCTCGACGCTGGTGATCATCAGGCTGAAGCCCTGCCGGCGCGCTTCGTGCTCCGCGCCGGCGAGGCACCGGCTGAGGCCCGCGTCGCTGAAGTCGCCGGCGACCAGGCCGACAGTGCGCGTGCGCTGCATGACGAGGCTGCGCGCCTGTAGGTTCGGCACGTAGCCGAGGTCGCTGGCGGCGCGAAGGATGCGCTCGCGAGTCACGTCGGAGACCGACCCACCGCCGTTGAGCACCTTGCTCGTGGTCTGGAAGCTGACGCCCGAGCGCGCGGCGACGTCCTTGACGGAGACGCGCCTCGGTGGCCTGCGCACGCTCACGCTGGCGGTATTATGCGCGGGCAAGCGAACGTTCGCCTGGAGGTTGCCGGTGGGCCCTGAACCCGACTATCCGAGACCGCACCTCCGGCGCGAGGCGTGGACGAGCCTCGACGGCGAATGGGAGTTCGGCGCCGGGCCTGAGCCGATCTTCAACCGCCGGATCAACGTCCCGTTCTGCCCGGAGTCGCGGCTGTCCGGGATCGGCCAGCGCGTCGGCGACGTCGTCTGGTACCGGCGGCGCTTTGACCCGCCCGCCGGTGAGCGCGTGATCCTTCACTTCGGCGCCGTCGACTACTGGGCGCGAGTGTGGGTAAACGACGTCGAGGTGGCGCGCCACGAGGGCGGGCACTCGCCGTTCAGCGCCGACATCACCGAAGCGCTTCGCTCGCGCGACAACGTGATCGTCGTGCGCGCCGAGGACTCGCTGACCGACAGGACCATCCCGCGCGGCAAGCAGTACTGGAAGGAAGAGCCGGAGGGCATCTTCTACACCGCGACCACCGGCATATGGCAGAGCGTCTGGCTCGAGCCCGTGCCCGGCCGGCACATCGCCGAGCTGCGCCTCGTGCCCGATATCGGACACAACGTCGTGCACTTCAAGGTCGACGGCATCGCGGACGAAGTGGTCGTCCGCCTGGATGGAGAGGTGGTCGGCCGCGCCGGCCGCGGTCCCTCCGGCAAGATCCACCTGGACCGCGTCGAGCTGTGGACGCCGAGCGCTCCCCGGCTGTACGAGGTCGAGGCGACGGAAGGCCGCGATCGCGTCTACAGCCAGTTCGGCATGCGCTCGATCACCGCGTGGGACGGAAAGTTGTGGCTCAATGGCGAGCCGTTCGTCGAGCGCCTCGTCCTCGACCAGGGCTACTGGCCGGACGGCCTTCTGACGGCGCCCGACGGCCACGCCCTCCGTGAGGACATCGAGCTCGCCAAAGCGATGGGCTTCAACGGCGCGCGCAAGCACCAGAAGGCCGAAGACCCGCGCTGGTTGTACTGGGCAGACGTGCTCGGCTTTCTCGTCTGGGCGGAGATGCCGGCGTTCTACGAGCTCACGCCGCACGCCGAGCGCCGCGCGGTCTGGGAGTGGTGGGAGCTCGTGCGCAGGGACCGCGACCATCCCAGCGTCGTCAGCTGGGTCGTCGCGAACGAGAGCTTCGGTCTCGACAGCGTGTCCGCCGCGGTGCGCGCGAGGTTCACGCTCAGCATGTCCGAGATGACGAGGCTCCTCGACGGGACGCGGCCGGTGATCTCCAACGACGGGTGGGAGCATTCCCTAAGCGACGTGTGCACGGTGCACGACTACAACCCGCCGGCCGAGCTCGCCCAGCGCTATCGCGCCCTGGAGCCGGCGCTGGACGGCACCGCCGCGGGGCATCCGGTGTACGACGCCGGCTACCGCCATCGAGGCGAGCCGGTCGTCGTCAGCGAGTTCGGCGGCCTGCGCGTCGCGGGGTCAGGCGGCTGGGGCTGGCTCGAGGTGCCCGACCAGGCGGCCTTCGTCCGTTCCTACGGAGAGCTCATCCAGGCCTTCATGCAGGCTGGGCCGGTCGAGGGCTTCTGCTACACGCAGCTGACCGACGTCCAGCAGGAGCAGAACGGCCTCCTGACGGCGGCGCGCGAGCCCAAGGTCGACCCGCGGTCGCTCCGGCCGCTGACGGAGACACCCAAGAAGCGACAACTCCACCCTTGACAGATCGTCGGGGCGGCCATACGATCCGCTAAACCGCTTTACTAAAGCGGTTTAGCTTGGGGGAATCGGCAGTGCCACCTGGAGCCTTCTGGGGTGTCCCGGGTCACCATCGCTGACGTCGCGACGGCGGCGGGCGTGTCGAAGACCGCGGTCTCGTTCGCCTTCAACAACCCCGAGCGGCTCGCCCACGCGACGCTCGAGCGGGTTCTCGGCGTCGCCCACGAGCTCGGCTACGCACCGCACCCGGCCGCGCGCGCGCTGTCGACGCGGCGGAGCGGCACGATCGGCGTCCTCATCCCACAGCGCCTGTCGACGGTGTTCGCCAACCCGTTCGTCAGCGAGCTCATCCAGGGCATGGGCGAGCTGTGCGAGAAGCACGACCTCACCCTCCTGCTCGTGCCGCCGCTCGACGGTTCGCTCGAGAGCGCCATCCGGCATGCCTCGGTCGACGGTTTCGTGAGCCTGGGCCTCAGCCCGGGCGACCGGGCGCTCGAGGTGATCGACGGTCTCGGCATCCCGACCGTGCTCGTCGACTCAGATGATTCGGGTGCGCACCCCGTGGTCAACGT
>DASUDH010000292.1:0-5479 GCA_036275675.1 Solirubrobacteraceae bacterium
AGCCGACGAGCGCCCCGCAGGCGCTCGTCGAATACGAGCCGGGCCCCGAGGAGATCCTGAAGCGCCTCGTGCCCGACTATGTGGAGATCTCGATCTACCGCGCGCTGATCGAGTCCACGGCCGGCTTCTTCGGTGCCCAGATGACGGCGATGCGCAACGCCTCCGAGAACGCCGGCACGCTGATCGAGGAATACACGCTGCAGATGAACCGCGCCCGCCAGGCCGAGATCACGCAGGAGATTATGGAGGTAGTAGCCGGCGCCGAGGGCGTCGGCTGAGGCAGATGGACCCCGATCTGGAAGTGCGAGAGACCACAGGCCGAGCGGCCGCGTGAAGGGAATTGGAAAGATAAAGGGGTTGGTGGGTATATAAATTTTGTGTCAACTACTATAGTGACTACAATACATAGCTACCATAGTAGTTAAGAAAAAAGTGCACACCCATCAACGCCACCGCCCCCGAGCCGAGTCCCCACACAACCCAACGCGCACGACGACTTGATAGACCACTAGGAGAACGACACAGAAATGGACGCCAGCATCGCCACAAAGCCAACAACCGAGGAGCAGCCGAGCGCACGCGACGGCAAGCTCAACGTGGGGCGCATCGAGGAGATCCAGGGCGTCGTGCTCGACGTCGTGTTTCCCGACAAGCTGCCCGAGATCAACCACGCGATCACGATCGCGCGTCCGGCAGCGGCGGCTGAGGAGGAGGAGGCCGAGGGCATAAGCGCAGAGGGGGCACCGCGCCCGAAGGGCGTGGTCGGCGATGTGCTCGTGTGCGAGGTGCAGCAGCACCTCGGTGACGACAGGGTGCGTGTCGTGGCGATGGACACCACCGACGGGCTGGCGCGCGGCACGGAGGCGATCGACACCGGCGGCCCGATCACGGTGCCTGTGGGCGAGGCGACGCTCGGGCGCATCTTCAACCTGCTCGGCGAACCGATCGATCTCGGCGAGGAGCTGCCGAGCGATACCCCGCGCCGCCAGATCCACCAGTCCGCTCCGCGCGTCGAGGACCTGACTCCGACGACCGAGATGTTCGAGACGGGCATCAAGGTGATCGACCTGCTCGCCCCGTACGCAAAGGGCGGCAAGGTCGGCCTGTTCGGCGGGGCCGGAGTGGGCAAGACGGTGCTGATCCAGGAGCTGATCCACAACCTCGCCAAGGAGCACGGCGGCCTGTCGGCGTTCTGCGGCGTGGGCGAGCGCTCGCGCGAGGGCAACGACTTGTGGCTGGAGATGAAGGAGTCGGGCGTCATCGACAAGACGATGCTCGTGTTCGGCCAGATGAACGAGCCGCCCGGAGCGCGCATGCGCGTCGCGCTCTCGGGCCTGACGATGGCCGAGTACTTCCGCGACCAGGGTCAGGACGTGCTCTTGTTCGTGGACAACATCTTCCGCTTCGTGCAGGCCGGCTCCGAGGTCTCGGCGCTGCTCGGGCGGATGCCCTCGCAGGTCGGCTACCAGCCGACGCTCGAGACCGAGATGGGTCAGCTGCAGGAGCGCATCACATCGACCCGCCAGGGCTCTGTCACCTCGGTGCAGGCCATCTATGTGCCCGCCGACGACCTCACCGATCCTGCGCCGGCGTCGGTGTTCGCGCATCTGAACGCCACGACGGTGCTCTCGCGCGCGATCTCCGAGAAGGGCATCTACCCAGCCGTCGATCCGCTCGACTCGACCTCGACGATCCTCAAGGCCGACATCCTCGGCGACGACCACTTCCGTGTCGCCAACCGCGTCAAGGAGATCCTGCAGCGCTACAAGGAGCTGCAGGACATCATCGCGATCCTCGGCATCGACGAGCTCTCCGACGAGGACAGGCTCACCGTGCAGCGCGCCCGCAAGATCGAGCGCTTCCTCTCGCAGCCGTTCAACGTCGCCGAGCAGTTCACGGGGACGCCGGGCGCGTACGTTCCGATCGCCGAGACGATCCGCGGCTTCGACGAGATCATCGAGGGCAAGCACGACGATGTGCCCGAGCGCGCGTTCTTCCTGAAGGGCACGATCGAGCAGGTGCTCGAGGACGCCAGCAAAGGCTAGGCGCGGTGGCTCGCACGAAGTTCCCCGTCGAAGTGCTCACCCCGGAGGGGGAGGTGTTCAAGGAGGAGATCGAGATGCTCTCCACGCGCACATCCGTCGGATCGATCGGCATCCTCGCGGGCCACGAGCCGCTGCTCGCGCAGCTCGAGCCGACCGAGCTGCGCCTCTACCGCTCGGAGTCGGAGATCGTGCGCTTCGCGCAGGCCGAGGGCTATCTCCAGTTCGCCGAGAACCGCGCACTGCTGCTCGTCGAGGAGGCGATCGCCCCCGACGCGCTCGACCGGCCCGCGTTCGAGACGCGCCTCGCGGACGCGCGCGCGGCAGGTGAGCGGGCGCAGGAGGGCAGCGAGGAGCAGGCCCGAGCGCTGCGCGACATCAGGCGCTATGAGGCGTTCCTGGCCGTGGAGACGTAAATAGACCAGGTCAACCAGGTCTGCTAGACTGCCGGTCATGTCGGAGACAGTCACCGTCACCGAGGCGAAGACCCAGCTCTCGCGTCTCATCGAGCGCGTGACCAATGGGGAGGAGATCGTGATCCGTCGGGGCCAATCTCCTGTGGCCAAGCTGATCGGCTACACCGCTCAACCCAAGCGTCGCATACCCGGCGATCTAAGCGGTCAGATCTGGATGAGCGACGACTTCGACGAGCCCGACGAGGAGATCGAGCGCCTGTTCGGAATGCGCGATTGAGCGCACTTCTCGCAGACACCCATACACTGCTGTGGTGGCGGGCGAGCGAGTCTCGTCTCAGTGCATCGGCGCTCGAGGCCATGGAAGATGTCAGGACCCCGCTGTTCTTCAGCGCCGCTTCGATCTGGGAGATCGCGATTAAGCGCGCAAAGGGCAAGCTCGACGTACCGGATCGCCTGCTCGACACGATGCAACAGCGAGGATTTGCCGAGCTACCGGTGTCGGCTCGTCACGGGCTCGTCGCCGGTGGGTTGCCCCCGCACCACGGTGACCCGTTCGACCGGATGATCGTCGCCCAGGCGCAATGCCAAGGGCTCACGGTTGTGACAAGTGACAAGCAGATTGCCGCATATGACGTGCCGGTCCTCTGGTAAGCGTGGGTCAGGTGTCACCCCTCGACGCCAACGATTAGCCTTCTCGCCCCATGACCGCTGAACGCGAACCGATCGGGGTGATCGGCACAGGCTACGTCGGGCTCGTCACGGCGGTCGGCTTCGCCGAGCTGGGCAGCGACGTGTGGTGCGTGGACGTCGACGCCGAGAAGATCGGGCGCTTGCAGCGCGGCGAGATCCCGATCTACGAGCCAGGCCTCGAGCAGATGATGGCGCGCAACCGCGAGCGCCTTCGCTTCTCGACCGAGCTGGCGCCGGCGCTCGAGCATGCGCGGTTGCTGTTCGTTGCGGTCGGCACGCCGCCCACCCATTCGGGCGATGCGGACCTCTCGGCCGTACACAGCGTGGTCGACTCGATGCCCGCGCCCGACGGTCACGCGCTCGTGATGAAGTCGACCGTCCCGTGTGGCACGGGCGCCAGCATCAGACGCATCTTCTCCGAGCGTGGCAAGTCCGACTTCAGCTACGTGTCGTGTCCCGAGTTCCTGAAGGAGGGCTCGGCTGTGAGCGACTTTCTGCATCCCGACCGCGTCGTCGTCGGTGGGGACGGCGACTGGGCGCAGGAGGCCGTCGTGAATCTGTATGAGCCGCTCGACGCTCCGCTCGTGCGTACCGATGTGGCGAGTGCCGAGATGATAAAGCTTGCAGCGAACGCGTTTCTGGCGACGAAGATATCGTTCATCAACGAGATCGCCAACGTGTGCGAGGAGGTGGGGGCCGACGTGGTCGAGGTCGCGCGCGGAATGGGGCTGGACGATCGCATCGGCCCCAAGTTCCTGCAGGCGGGACTCGGCTATGGCGGGAGCTGCTTCACCAAGGACGTGAGCGCTCTGAAGCTGCTCGCGGGCAACTCGGGCTACCACTTCCAGTTGCTCAACGCCGTGATCGAGGTCAACGAGCTGCAGAAGCGCAGGGTGGTGTCCAAGCTGCAACGCCACCTCGGCGGTCTTGCGGGCCGGCGGGTGGCTCTGCTTGGCCTCGCGTTCAAGCCGAACACCGACGACATGCGCGGCGCCTCCTCGCTCGTGCTGGCCGCCCGCCTGCAGGCCGAAGGCGCGCACGTGCGCGCCTTCGACCCAATCGCCGAGGAGCAGGCGCGCATGCTGATGCCCCAGCTCGACTATGCCGACACCGTGTTCGACGCGATCGCCGACGCCGACGCGGTTATCCTGGTGACCGAGTGGCCCGAGTTCGTAGAACTCGAATGGGAGGAGGTTGCCCGTGCGATGCGGGGGACGCTCCTGATCGACGGGCGCAACGCGCTCGACCCCGACGGGGTGCGCGCCGCTGGCCTCACCTACGAGGGGATCGGCAGGCGGTGATCCGCGCGCGAATGTCGGCGCCACGGCGGGGTGTGATGTCCCCTCCGGTGGGTCGGCGCGATTGGGTGGGGGAGGGGTGTGTATGTCCGTTTGAGGGGTGCCCCACGCGCGCGCACACACACGCGCGACGGGGGCGATCCGGAGGGCAACCATGCAGGCCGTGATCCTCGTCGGCGGCGAGGGGACTCGCCTGCGCCCGCTCACCTCCACCGTGCCCAAGCCGGTCGTGCCGCTCGTCGACCGTCCGTTCATCTCGTTCATGCTCGAGTGGCTGCACCAGCACGGGATCGACGACGTGATCATGTCGTGTGGCTTTCTCGCCACGAGCGTGCGCAACGTGCTCGGCGACGGCTCGAGCTACGGGATCAGGTTGCGCTTCGTCGAGGAGCCCGACCCACGCGGAACAGCCGGCGCGCTGAAGTTCGCCGAGCCGATGCTCGACGAGCGCTTCCTGATGCTCAACGGGGATGTGCTCACCGACATCGACTTGACAGAGCAGATCGCGCAGCACGAGCGCACGCGTGCGAAGGCGACGCTCGCGCTCGTCCCTGTCGAGGACCCGAGAGCCTACGGCCTCGTTCACCTGGAGGACGACCGTGCCGTGAAGGACTTCGTCGAGAAGCCGAGCCCCGACACGATCGACACCAACCTGATCAGCGCCGGCGCCTATGTCCTGGAGCGCGAGATCGTGGAGCTGGTCGCCCCAGGGCGCAACGTGTCGATCGAGCGCGAGGTGTGGCCCTTACTCGTCGGCGCCGGCCTGTACGGCTGCCCGTCGGAGGGCTACTGGCTGGACATCGGCACACCCGCCCGCTACCTGCAGGGCACGTTCGACATCCTCGAGGGCAATGTCCAGACCGCGGTGCGCGAGCGTCTCGGCGACAGCTACCTGTCGGTGTCCGACGGCGCGCAGGTGCGCGGACGCGCGATCCCGCCAGCCGTGATCGAGTCGGGCGCCAGCGTCGCGGAGGGCGCGCACGTCGGCAGCCTCGTCGTGCTCGGCCACGATGTGACGATCGGCGAGGGCACG
>DASUDH010000293.1:0-4077 GCA_036275675.1 Solirubrobacteraceae bacterium
GACACCGCCGAGCGGCTCCCCGGATGGGGGGGACGCGGCGGGGCGCGGCCGGTCCGCCGGCTGGCGACCCTGACCGAGTACGAGGAGGGCTGGCCCTATCCGGTCGCTTTTGCCCCGCAGCGCCCCGATATCACGCTCTCGCAGGTGATCGCGCGCAGCGGCGCTCGGCAGCTGCACGTCGCTGAGACGGAGAAGTACCCGCACGTCACCTACTTCTTCAACGGCGGCGAGGAGACCCCGTGCAACGGCGAGCGGCGTGAGCTCGTTCCCTCCCCGCGCGACGTGCCCACCTACGACCGCAAGCCCCAGATGAGTGCCCGCGAGGCCACCGCTGCGTTCCTCGGCGCGTGGAACGAGGATCGCCCCGAGTTTGGGATCGTCAACTTCGCCAACGCCGACATGGTCGGTCACACCGGCGTGATCCCCGCCGCCGTGGTCGCTGTCGAAACGGTCGACGCGTGCCTGGGAGCGGTGGTCGAGGCCGTCGGCGCGCGCGGCGGCGTATGCGTCGTGACCGCCGACCACGGCAACGCCGACCACATGCTGGAGCCCGACGGCAGTCCCAACACAGCCCACTCGCTCAACCCCGTGCCGCTGGTCGTCACTGCGCAGGGTTTTACGTTGCGCGCGCAAGCTGGCATCCTCGCCGACGTCGCCCCGACTGTGCTCGACCTGCTCGCGATTCCCAAGCCCCCGCAGATGACCGGACGGTCGTTGATAGAGCGTCGATAGACCGCCAGGGACGCGCGACGCCCGAGCAAACGGGCCGTAACTGCCGCAGTTGACAGGGATTCTCGTGTCCGACACTGCTATGTTCGACTCAGCACCCAGTTAGTGCCGATCGCGATCATGTCCACCGCAACTGCCACAGCGACCGTCCTGAAGCTCCCCCGGGACAAGGAGCAGAGCCTCGGGGAGCCGGACTGCCTCAGCGAGTCGGAGCTTCGCGCCTGGCGCGGCCTGCTGCACGCTCACGCTTCGATCGCCAAGCGCCTGGAGGGCAGACTCGAGCGCGAGCACGGCTTGCAACTCAGCTCCTACGAGGTGCTCCAACACCTGATGGATGCGCCCGCGGGACGGATGCGCATGTGCGATCTCGCCGAGCAGGCCCGGCTCTCGCGCAGCGGTCTCACGCGCCTGGTGGACCGTCTCGAGCGCGACGAGCTGCTCGGACGCTGCACGTGCGAACACGACGCACGCGGCGCCTACGCGTGCCTCACCGACCGCGGCCGCGAGCGGCTGTGCGCCGCGCGCGGCACCCACCGTGCGGTGGTGAGAGAGCACTTCCTCTCGCACTTCTCCGAGCCGGAGCTCGAGGCGCTCGGCACGATGTGGGATCGCATAGCTCCTGGTTGCTGCGGAGCGCTCGGCGCCACCACTTAAAGCCCAAGAACTGTCGGGAGCACTCGGAGACAGCCCATCCTAGGGCTCTCAACGCTCGCCTCCGGCGCTCTCCACCTTCTCGCCGCGTTCTGCCGCCGCGCGCACGCGGTGCTTGTGGCGAATGTGCGCCACCAGCAAGCCCCCGGCGACCAGCACCACCGCGAAGAGCCCGAACAGGCCGAACGTCTGGATCGCGTTCCCGGCAGCGTGCCCGAGGAAGTAGGCCAGCAGACCGATCGCTGTGGCCCAGCAGATCCCGCCGCATGCATTCCAGAACACGAACGAACGCCAGCGCATGTGCGTGGCGCCCGCCAACCACGACGCCCACACGCGCAAGCCGAGCAGGAAGCGACCGAAGAACACTGCCTTTGGCCCGTGGCGCTCGAAAAACGGTTCGCCGGCGGCCAGCACCTGGCGGCGCTGGCTGTGGAAGCGACCGGGGCGTTCCAGCAGCCAACGGCCTCCCTTGCGGCCGATCAGGTAGCCGATGTTGTCGCCGACGATCGCCGCGACGGCCGCGATCGGGATCACCAGCTCGATCTGGAGCTTGCCCTGGCTGGCCAAGACCGCCGCGGCGATCAGACCCGTCTCGCCGGGCACGGGCACCCCGCTCGACTCGGCCATCACTAGGAGGAACAGCAACGGGTAGCCGAAGACCTGGACGAGGTGGGTGACATTTATGAGCGAAGCGAGCATGGTCGGTGGCTTCTAGGATGCCGCGTTGGTGGCCCTGACGATCGAAGCGCGCGATAACGCCACAGGTGCTCGCGCCGGGCGGCTGCGAACTGCGCACGGCGATGTTCGCACACCGGCATTCGTGCCGCTGGCGACGAAGGCCACCGTCAAGGGCCTGTTGCCGGGCGAGGTGCGCGCGCTCGGCTACGACATGGTGCTCGGCAACACCTTCCACCTGATGCTCAGTCCGGGCGCCGAGCTGATCGAGCGCTTCGGTGGCCTGCACGGCTTCATGGGCTGGGACGGGCCGATCGTCACCGACTCCGGCGGCTTCCAGGTGTTCTCGATGGGTCACGGCGCGATCGCCGACGAGGTCAAGGGTCGCGCGCGCCACGGCGAGACGGCCGAGCGCGAGGGAGCGGTCCTCTCGATCGAGGAGCAGGGGGTGCGCTTCCGCTCGTATGTGGACGGGTGCGAGCGCTTCCTCTCACCGGAGGACTCGATGGGGATACAGGCCGCGCTACGCTCCGACATCGCGCTCTCCTTCGACGAGTGCACCCCCTTTCACGTCGACCGCGGCTACACCGAGCGCTCGACCGAGCGCACCCACCGCTGGCTGGAGCGCTGCCTGCGCTGGCATGCCGAGCACGGCCCCGCCGGCCAGCTCGTGTATGGAATCGTGCAGGGCGGCGTCTACGAGGACCTGCGCCGAGCCTCCGCCCGTACGGTCGCCGGCAGCGGCTGCGACGGCGTGGCGATCGGAGGCTCGCTCGGCGCCGAGAAGGAGCAGATGTACGAGGTCGTCGGCTACGCCGTCGCGGAGCTCGGCGGCGAGCGCGAGCAGCTCCCGCGACACCTGCTCGGGATCGGCGACGTGGATGACCTGATCCGCGGTGTGGAGCTCGGAATCGACACGTTCGACTGCGCCATGCCGACGCGCCTGGGGCGTCACGGCACCGCGCTCGTCCCAGACCCGCTCAACCGCTGGAGGGTGGATTTGACGAAAAGCCGCTGGCGCGCCTCCGAGGAGCCTTTGATGGAGGGCTGTGCGTGTCATGCCTGTGCGCGTGGGCTCTCGCGCGCCTACCTCGCCTACCTTGTGCGCTCCGGCGAGCTCACCGGGATGCGGCTGCTCACCGAACACAACCTCGCCTTCATCGCACGACTGATGGCGGATCTGCGCCAGGCGGTCTTCGACAGACAATTGTCTGAGGTCTCCGCTAGACTGCGGGGAGAGAGGGACGAGTGACGGTTGTGCGGGGTCCGCGCAAGCGGGCCCCAGCCTTTTCTTGAAGCTACTTCGTGTTTTCGCTGACGAGCTGCTTGAGCGCTTCGGCGGATTCCTGGACATCGTTGTAGACGACGTTGCGCAGCGTGATCTTCGTGGAGGCCGGCGCACTGAGCACGACGATCGCGACGATCACCCCGCCGAGCGCGAGAACCGCGAGCAGCGCGACCAGCAGGCGGCTGCCTCCTGAGCGCCTTGGCGCGCGGGTGGCCACTGGCGCCGGTTCCGCGGCGCGCGCTGGACCGGGACGTGGCCGGCGTGGGACCACCGCACCACGACCCGTCGAGCCTCCATGCGTGCGCGTGGCGCTCGCGAGCACGCTCGTCGCCTCGGTAGCATGCGCCCTGCCCGCCACGGGCCGGGGCTCGGCGGGTGAGATGCCGTGTGCGCCGTCGCTGACGCCCCGTCCCATCTCGCGCGCGTTCTCGTAGCGGTCGCGCGGATCGAGCGCGAGCGCGATCGCCACAGCGTCGGCGAGCTCGGGCGTGACCGCCGCCACGAGCGCGTCGAGCATCGGCGGCTCTTCCTGTTGCTGCTTGAGCGCAAGCTCGGTCAGCGAGCTCGCCTCGTAGGGCAGGCGGCCCGAGATCAGCTGATAGGCGACCACTCCAAGGGCATACAGATCGGCACGCGGTCCCGCTTCCTCGCCGCGCGCCTGCTCGGGTGCCAGGTAGGCGGCGGTGCCGAGCACCGAGCCGACCTGTGTGATGCTCGACTGCTCGGTCGCCTTC
>DASUDH010000294.1:0-7288 GCA_036275675.1 Solirubrobacteraceae bacterium
ACAACCGCATCGAGCAGTTCGTGATCGCCAACGCCTCGCCCACGATCACACAGATGATCTACTACAGCGCGAGCGCAAACGCGGCATATCCGGGCTGTGGCGAACACGCCGAGTGGGCGAACCTGCCCTGCCAGACGCAACCCGCGGTTCAGCCGGCGGCGAGCGCTGCACCCGCGCTGCCAGTGACGAAAGTCACCTACAACATCTGGAACGAGGCGGAAACGACCACCGAAACGGTCGGCACCACGACGCGCACAAAGACCACGACCTACGACGCGGCCGGTCGTGAAACGAGTGGTGCGATCAGCTCGACCGTAGGGACATCACTGCCCACGACTAAAGACGAATACAGCGAAACGACGGGCGCGCTGGTCAAACAGAGCACGACTGTAGGTGAAAAAACACAGACGATTACGAGCACGCTGAACACGCTAGGCCAGCTCACCGAATACACCGACGTGGATGGCAACAAATCGACCTTTACATACAACATCGACGGTCAGGTCGAAGAAATGAGCGATGGCAAGGGCACACAAGTCTACGCGTACGATCCAACCACCCATGCGCTCATCAAACTCCTGGACACGGCTGCGGGCACGTTCACAGCGACCTACGACGTCGCCGGCAGGATGACCGCTGAGGGCTACCCCAATGGGATGAGCGCCAACTACACCTACAACGCCGTAGGACAGGCTACGGCGATCGAATACGTCAAGACGACGCACTGCACCGAAAAATGCGTGTGGTACAGCGAAACCCTTGCACCCGCGATCGGCGGCGAAACGCTGTCGAGCTCAAACACGCTCGCTAATAATGCTTTTACATACGATAGTGCGGGGCATTTGACCCAGACCCAGGAAACACCGTCGGGAGCGGGCTGCAAGACGCGCGTCTACGAATACGACATCGAAAGCAACCGCACGAAGCTCACCAGCCGCGAACCGGGCCTGGAAGGAAAATGTGCCACAGAAGGCGGCACCGTCGAAAAACACACGTACGACGAAGCCAATCGTGTGATCGACACCGGCATCAGCTACGACACGTTCGGCGACACAACCAAACTACCCGCCGCTGACGCCGGCGGCAACGAAGTCACCAGCACCTACTACACCAGCAGCCAGCTGCAGAGCCAAACCCAAAACGGCAAGACACTCACTTACAGTCTCGACCCAGCCGGGCGGATTCGTGAAACGGTCACGAGCGGAACCGAAAGCGCGAAAGTGATCTCGCACTACGCCAACGGTGGTAGCAGCCCCATATGGACAAGCGAATCCACCGAAAAATGGACACGCAACATAACCAGCATAGACGGGGCACTCGGAGCTACCCAAACCAACGGCGAAACACCCATCCTGCAACTCCACGACCTACAGGGCGACGTCGTCGGCACAGCCGCGCTCAGCGAAACAGAAACCAAATTGCTATCCACCTACAACAGCACCGAGTTCGGCGTACCAACCACATCCAACCCACCAAAGTACTCATGGCTCGGTGCGGCGGGAGTTGCCACGGAACTGTCGTCTGGCATCAGCAACTCGGGCACCACGTCATACGTCCCACAGCTCGGCGACACACTGCAAACCGAGCCGATCATACCTCCAGGCGCAGCACCGGACGGAACCTTCACCGGAAAACCATACGTAAACGACTTCGAACCATGGGTGGGACAGGCCAACGCCGCATGGGCAGCCGCCGCGGTGGAACGTGAGGCGGCGCGACAAGCTGCTGCTGCTGCTGCGGCTGCTGCTGCGGTCGATCCGAACGGCGAAGGGGAGGACCCAGTATTTTTGTTGGGTTGGCGGAACTCGGCGAGTATGGCGGATTGGATTGAGAAGAGGTTGATCAACAAACTCGACAACTGGGATGTTCCTAAGGGAATCCTAGGTCTGTTTCTTAAGGTGCCTGAGGCGCTCGACAAGGCACTGTCGGGCGTCGACCTGATAGCCATCCGTGCAAAGCAGGAATGGATAGAGGCGGGATCGTGGTTGAATCAGTGCTCCACATGGGCACATAAGGCTAAGGGTATGTGCTTGATAAAATTCACTGACTGGAAAATACCCGGCACCAGTCGCTATTTGATATTTGGCTTCGAAGGACACACGTGTTCGTTGTCGAGGGCGTTGAGTGACAGATATGCCCACGCATGGTGGTGTGGTCCGAAAATCGGGCTCCGCTACACAATCCCCGCGGGTGCTCGATGAACGGCTGCTCTGACTCCTGCTGTACAACGAAATGCGAGGGCTGGTAACTACTGGTTGGGAGCTGTGGACGCTTACACGGACGGACATCGAATATGGGTCGCTCAGCTGCTCCATCCCGAGTGGCATTAGACTCGTCTCTATGAAACTAGACGCGACGCGCCGAGTGGGACTAGCAGTTCGCGCAGGACGGCCGCGTGGCGGTCGATGGGGTTGATGACGGTCGTTCAGGGCTGATCGAGCCAGCTCTCGACGATCTGGAGCGCCGCGCTACCTCGATCTGGTTCTCTCTGGTCCCTGGGATCGCGCCGTCAAGGCAGCAGCCTAAACCGCGTCACATGCCGGGGGCGCACGACGCCCAGGTGACGGTGATCTAGGCTGGCGATTTGCTTTGCTCCGTGACGCTCGGCGAGCGCTACGAGCGCTGCGTCGGCCATGCCGAAGGGGAGGTCTTCGTATTGTTCCGCGAGCTCCGCCACGCGGGTCCATTCGTGGTCCAACACCGGTTCGACGATGAGCTCGCCACTTGCGAGCGCGCGGGCGAAAGCAACCTCGGCGTGCGGTCCGATGCGGTCGCTTAGCAGGTAGGCAACCTCACACACCACGAGCTCGGGCACGAGCAGTGGGCCCTCGGCGGTGGTCAACAGCTCAACGCAGCGGCGGTGATCGTCGTCATCTGTCGCAGCCGCCGCGTACAGCGGCCCCGCATCGACTATCAGCATCTCAAGAGTGGTGCCGTCGGCTTATCGCTTCGCTCACCCACTCCTCAGCACGCTCGGCCACGTCCGGCGGGCCGCCTTTGCCGATGGCGAAGAAAGACAGTGCCGCACTGGTCTTCTGCTCAGGTAGCTCACGCTCCAGCGCTACCCTCGCCACGTCGGCGATCGACACGCCGCGGCGCCGCGCCTCGCCTCGCAAGCGGGCGTCCAATGCGTCCGGGAGCATGATGGTCGTTCGCTTCACGCATATAGCATAGCGCATATCATCTCCGCGACGACGAGCACAGGTATGAAAGGCGGGAGTCGACGGCGCGGCTGCGATATCGTGCTATCATTTCGCTGTGGCCCAGATCTTGATCAGGCGACTCGACGAGGACGTGAAGGCGCGTCTGCAGCGGCGGGCGCGCCGGCATGGACACAGCACCGAGCAAGAGGCGCGCGAGATCCTGCAGAGCGCCGTGCGCAACGAGGACCTGGTCTCTGTGAAGCTCGGCTCTCGCATCGCAGCGCGCTTCGAGGGCGTCGGCCTGCAGGAGCCGATCGTCGAGCTCCGCGGTCAACCGGCGCGACCGGCTCGACTGGAGCCGTGATCCTCGGGGCCGGAAGTGGGCGGGCGTGCCCGCTCTGACGTGATCCTGCTCGACACGAACGTCCTGTCGGCGTTGATGCTGCGGACACCCGACCGCACTGTCGTCGAGTGGCTGGACGAGCAGCCGGCCGAGTCGGTCTGGACCACTTCAATCACGGTCTTCGAGGTGCGGATGGGGATCGAGCTGCTGGCGAAGGGACGGCGTCGGACACGCTTGGAGCAGGAGCTCGACAGGTTGCTCGCCGAGGAGCTGGATGGTCGCGTGCAGCCGTTCGACCGCTCGGCGGCACTCGCTGCGGGCACGATTGCCGCGGCTCGGCAGCGCGCCGGTCGCACGGTCGAGATCCGTGACGTCCAGATCGCCGGCCTCGCCACCGCGCGGAGAGCAAGCCTTGCCACTGGGAACACCCGTCACTTCGAAGGGCTCGGCGTGCCGCTGATCGACCCGTGGCGCGGATAGACTCGGCGCTCGTGGCGAGCGAAGCGCACACGCGGGGTGGCGAGATAGGCGAGATGCTCGTGGCGGCCGCGGAGTTGCAGGCGCGGGTGGGCGAGCTGGCGAGCGAGATCTCGAGCGACTACGCCGGCCGGCCGCTGCTGCTCGTCTGCGTTCTGAAGGGCGCCATCTTCTTCCTGGCCGACCTCATGCGCCACATCGACATCCCTGTCGAGGTCGACTTCATGGCCGTCGCCTCCTACGGCTCGGCCACCGACTCCTCGGGCGTCGTGCGCATCCTCAAGGACCTGGACACCCCGATCGAGGGCCGCGACGTGGTGATCGTCGAGGACATCGTCGACTCGGGGCTGACGCTCCAGTACCTGATGCGCAACCTCGGCTCGCGCAACCTGGCATCTCTAGGGGTCTGCGCCCTGCTCACCAAGCCCTCGCGGCGCAAGGTCGACCTGCCGGTCAAGTACGTCGGCTTCGAGATCCCCGACCAGTTCGTCGTCGGCTATGGCCTGGACTACGAAGAGCGCTACCGCAACCTTCCTTACATCGCGGCGTTGAAGCTGTAGAGTCGATGGACGCGACGAAGCCCTCATGGGCCCGGCGCAGCGACGCCTCAAACGGCCGCAAAGCCCGGGAAGCCAGCCCCTGCATGTTACGCTAAGAGACTGGCGGCCATCCCTGCATCCGGCGCCAGTGCACTCGAGAGCAGAGCACTCAGGACAAAGCCATGAGCCGATTCTTCAAGAGCGCCGCCTTCCCAATCCTGATCGTGGTGATCATCGCGTTCTTCGCGACGAAGTTGATCGCGCCCGGCCCGCCGAAGGGGCCGCCACACAACTACAAGACGCTCGTCTCCGAAGACATCCCGAATCACCGCGTGAAGTCCGCGACCCTCAAGGACAAAGACAACTCTGTCGCGGTCACGCTCAATACGAACAAAGAAGAAAAATACGAAGTCGGCTTCGTCGACCAGGCCGCTCCCCAGCTGATCGCCGCGCTTGAAAAATCGGGCGCCCAGTTCAACATCGAATCCAACAAGACGAGCATCTGGCCCTCGCTCTTGACCTACCTGCTGCCGCTCGTGCTGATCCTCGGCTTCTGGTTCTTCCTGATCAACCAGGTCCAGGGCGGCGGCTCGCGCGTGATGTCGTTCGGCAAGTCGCGCGCCAAGCGCCTGTCGGCCGACTCGCCGAAGATCACGTTCCGCGACGTGGCGGGTGTGGACGAGGCCGTCGAGGAGCTGCACGAGATCAAGGAGTTCCTCGAGAACCCGAAGAAGTTCCAGGCGCTCGGTGCCCGCATCCCGACCGGCGTGCTGCTCTACGGCCCGCCGGGCACGGGCAAGACGCTGCTGGCGCGCGCCGTGGCGGGCGAGGCGGGTGTGCCCTTCTTCTCGATCTCGGGCTCCGACTTCGTCGAGATGTTCGTCGGCGTGGGCGCCTCGCGCGTGCGCGACCTCTTCGAGCAGGCCAAGCAAAATAGTCCCTGCATCATCTTCATGGACGAGATCGACGCCGTCGGTCGCCACCGCGGCGCCGGCCTCGGAGGCGGCCACGACGAGCGCGAGCAGACGCTCAACCAGCTGCTCGTCGAGATGGACGGCTTCGAGGCCAAGGACAACATCATCATGATCGCCGCCACCAACCGGCCCGACATCCTCGACCCGGCGCTGCTGCGCCCCGGCCGCTTCGACCGCCAGATCGCGGTCGACCGCCCCGACCGCAAGGGCCGCTCCAAGATCCTCGAGGTTCACACGCGCGGCAAGCCGCTGGCGAAGGTCATCGACATCGACGCGCTCGCCGGCCAGACCCCCGGCTTCACCGGAGCGGATCTGTCGAACCTGATCAACGAGGCCGCGCTGCTCTCGGCCCGCATGGGCAAGCGCGAGATCGGCCAGGAGGAGCTCGAGGAGGGGATCATGCGCGTGATCGCCGGCCCCGAGAAGAAGACGCGCGTGATGAGCGAGAAGGAGCGCCTGATCACCGCCTACCACGAGATGGGGCATGCGCTCGTCGGGCACTTCCTCGAGCACTCCGACCCGGTCCACAAGATCTCCGTCATCTCCCGCGGCCAGGCGCTCGGCTACACGATCTCGATGCCCCAGGAGGACCGCTTCCTGACCACCAGGGCGGAGCTCAACGACACGATGGCGATGACCCTGGGCGGCCGCGCGGCCGAGGAGATCGTCTTCAACGAGATCACCACCGGCGCGTCCAACGACCTCGAGAAGGTCACGGCCACCGCCAAGCAGATGGTGATGCGCTTCGGCATGAGCGAGAAGCTGGGACCGCGCGTGTTCGGCCACGAGCACGGCCAGCCGTTCCTCGGCAGGGAGTTCTCCACCGAGCCCGACTACTCCGACGAGATCGCCCGCGAGATCGACGACGAGGTGCGCCGCATCGTCGAGGCCGCCCACCAGCGCGCGAAGAACATCCTCACCGAACACCAGGAGGACCTGTCGAAGATCTCCGAGATCCTCGTCAAGCGCGAGACGATCGAGAAGGAGGAGTTCCTCGCCCTGCTCGACGGCAAGAACGAGCGGGAAGTCTTCGGCTCCGAGGAGCCGCCGGCGCCCGAATTGCCGCTGCCGCCGGCGCCCGCGGACCGGCCGGGTCGCGAAGCACCACGTCCCTTGCCGCGTCCCGGGTTGGCAGGAGGCGCCGCGGACATGCGCGGATCCGAGCCCAACGGGCCTTCCCTAACCTGAGCCCGTCGGAAGCGCCTCGGAGCTCATCCGAGGCGTGTGACATAGGCTGATGTCCGTGGGCGCCTACCGCCTGATGGGGATCGTGAATGTCACGCCCGACTCGTTCTCCGACGGGGGGCTGTTCCTCGACTCGGGTGCCGCGATCGCGCACGGGCTCGAGCTTGCCGAGCAGGGCGCCCACATCCTCGACATCGGTGGCGAGTCCACGCGTCCGGGCGCCGAGCCCGTCGAGGAGCGCGAGGAGCTGCGGCGGGTGGCGCCCGTCATCGAGGGGTTGGCCGACGCGGTGAAGTCGATGCCCGCCCACCCGCAGATCTCGGTCGACACGTCGAAGGCGGCGGTGGCGGAGGTGGCGCTGCGGGCCGGCGCGAGCCTCGTCAACGACGTGAGCGCGCTGCGCGCCGATCCCGAGATGGCGGGTGTGGTGGCCGAGAGCGGCGCCGAGTGCTGTTTGATGCACATGCTTGCCTCCCCACGCACGATGCAGCGGGACCCGCGCTACGGGGACGTGGTCGACGACGTGAAGGCGTTCCTGCAGGAGCGCTTGGCGTTCGCGGTCGGCGAGGGCATCGACGAGCGGCGCATACTGCTCGACCCGGGCATCGGCTTCGGCAAGACCGTCGA